>JALVJO010000086.1:0-9044 GCA_027028245.1 Deltaproteobacteria bacterium | reverse complement strand
ATAGGCAAGGTGCGCAAGGACGGGGCAAACTCCACCAGGAACATTGCAAGGCTGGTAGCCTCCTCCAAGTTCTTTGATCATGCCAATATCATAATGATCCAGGGGATTGCCCTTGCCGGATTCAATGTGGTGGATGCAAAAAAGCTTGCCGCAATGCTGGAAATGCCTGTTCTGGTGGTATCCAGGAGGAAACCGGACATGGAATCCATTCGGGAGGCCCTTTTGTCAAGGGTTCCAGGAGGGGGCAGGAAGTGGAGGCTTGTAGAGCAGATGGGCCCCATGGAAAGATGCCGAAGGTGCTACATTCAAAGGGCAGGACTGACTTTTGAAGAGGCACTTGCCGTAATTGACAGATTTACCCTTTACGGAAACGTGCCCGAGCCTTTAAGGATAGCCCACCTGATTGCCGGTGCGTTGATAAAGGGCGCAAGTACTGGTCGGGTATAAAAAAATTTTTTTACGTTTTAAAAATTTTTTCAGGGGTTATGCCTGAAGTTCAGGACTTAATTTTTCTTTCCTGTCTTTCAATATCCCTGACTTTCTTCCTGTAGTACTTCAGACATTTCTTGATGAATCTTTGCTGCCCCCACCTGCTGGACAGGTTTTCCCGCTCCACCGGAGCATCCCAGCAGGCCAGAAGCACCAGCTTCATGGGCATGTTCATGTCGATAAGGCAGTTGATCTTGCTCTCGTAATACTCTTTTTCTACCTGGAGCTTAATCCTCTGATTCTTGGTAAGACTGGGTATGGGCAGTTCCCTTTGTTTTTTTATGGCAATCATAAGCCTTCACCTCGTGTTTTCTTTGATTTCATAATCTGCAAGATAGCTGCCAACTCCCAGCAGGCTGAAATTACATTTACTCCTTAAATAAGGGGTTATTTTTGCCGATAAAGACAAGGAATGGAAAATTTTTCCCATAAAAGGAACAATTTTTCCCATAAAGATATGAAAAATTTTGTCCCTGTAATAGACCTGGATGCCCAAAGACGGAAAAGGGCCATAATTGCCAAGATAAAATCCATTCCTCCACTCCCTGCAGCAGCCCAGGAGGTCTTGACCATAGTGGCTGGAAACCCCAGGGATATCAGGAGGCTTGAACAGGTCATCGTCCACGACCCTTCCCTGTCCACCCAGCTTCTCAAGGTCGCAAACTGTGCTGCTTACTATCCGGCAACCAGGATAGATACTGTCCAGAGGGCCATTGTCTTCCTGGGGTTTGCAGAGGTCAGAAGCCTGGCCCTGAGCCTGAGCATATCAAGCGTATTCAAGGGCAGGAAATCCGCTTCTGGCTTTGACAGGCAGGCCTTCTGGGAACATTCCATAGGCACTGCCATGATTTCAAGGGTCCTGGCCGGAGAAATGGCCATGGAGGAAACAGACCTGTATTTTACATGCGGGCTGCTTCATGACCTGGGCAGGGCGGTCATGGACAACTGCTTTCCTGACGAGTGGCGCCAGATCCTGGAATATGCCGACAGCCGCGACTGCTCCCTGATAAAGGCCGAAAGAAAATTGGGATTTCCGCACAATGTCATAGGTGCCTGGCTTGTGAGAAACTGGGGTCTGCCTGAGATCTATGCAAAGGTAATCGCCAGCCACCATCTTCCCGTGAACCATCCGAAATTCAACATCCAGGGAGGGCTGGTACAGCTTGCCGATCATCTCAGCCACAAGATGGGCATGGGAATGCTCAAACCTCCTCCATGCGCCAGCAACAAGCTTGCCAATTCCCTTGGAATCGGCATGGAGAGACTCAGCCTTCTGGAGGAACACCTCCAGAAGATCGGAGAACTGGCTGAAGCCATAACTACTGGATTTCTATAAATGAATCCTGCAACATTTTTGTTAAAATTTTGTAACTTTATATATTGACAGCCAAACTTGGACGTGTTTTATTAGTCGACATAGATATTCAAAACAAGTTGCCCCTGCTGGTCCCTCTGTACCATCTCCAACAAAGACGACCAACATACCCACCTCCATCCTTCTTTAACCGGCAGGGGTCTTTTTTATCTCCGGATGAAATTTCCCAAAGATTGATTATGTTCGTGTTTCAAACAAGAAGCATAACCAGACCAGTCAAAGAAAGGTTGCATCATGACACATTTTAGAACAGCGAGGGGTATTTCCGGGATTCTACTGTTAGGCGTACTTTTCTTCCTGCTCCAATTGAACCTTGACATTTCACATGCCCAAGACAGGGAAACAGGGGCAGAAACGTGGCAGGGCGCCTCCCTTACACTTTATAAGACCATGGCCCTTGTACGGGACAAGGACTCGGTTTCCCTGAAAAAGGGGGAAACAAAACAGCTTTACCACCCTGTGAGCGGGAAAATTATCCCGGAATCCGCTGTCATAACCTGCGATAATGCAGAAGTACTTGAGCAGTCGTTTGTATTTCAGCCCGTAACTCCTCAAAGCATACTTGAAAGCTATCTTGGCAAAGACGTTCTGCTCATAGAGACGGACAAAAAGACCGGCACAGAGCACTCTATACCGGCAAAACTTCTTTCTATTCAAAACGGCATTGTCATCAAGGTGAAAAACAGGATCGAAACCACTGTCCCGGGAAGAATAGCCTTTCCTGAAATGCCCAAGGGCCTTGGAGAAAAACCTGTTCTGAAAATACTCCTGATGGGCAGATCGGACAGAAAGATCCCTGTGGAGATTGCCTACCTTACAAGAGGCATAAGCTGGCAGGCAGACTACGTGGCAGTACTGGATGAATCGGAAAGCCGCATGAGGCTTGACGGCAGAATAAACATCCGAAACAACTCCGGCATCACCTTTGAGAAGGCCTCAGTACAACTTGTGGCAGGAGATGTAAACGAGGGGAAGACACCTGTTGATGTAACCAGGAATTTTGCCATGGAAAAATCTGCAGCCCCTGGGCCCATGCGCCCTCATATAACAAGAGAGAAACTATTTGAATACCATCTTTATTCAATAGAGCGGCCCGTATCCCTGGAAAAAGATCAACCCAAGGAGATAACCCTCTTTTCCGCCGCTGGCATTCCCTGTTCCAAGGAGTTTCTGGCCATTGGAAACAGGCCTGCCTACACCAGGAAAATCTCAGGCAGGGGCGAAAAGATCCCAGTGCTGGCTGTTGTTTCCTTCAAGAATGACAAGTCTTCCGGGCTGGGCATACCCATGCCCCAGGGGGAAGTAAGAATGTACAAAAGAGACGCCTCAGGCAGGATACAGTTTATCGGCACCGACGGGGTCAGCCACGTTCCCCTGGATGAAGAAGTCAGGCTCAGCCTGGGCAGGGCATTTGACCTGGTATGCACAAGGGTTCAGACTGATTTCAAAAAGCTGGCAATCAGCACCAAGTACAATACCGTATACGAAAGTTCCTATGAAATAACCCTTAAGAACAGCAAGGATGAACCGGCAACCGTTAAATACATGGAACCCATTTCCGGTACGTGGAAAATCACCAAAGAAAACCTTCAACACCAGAAACCCGATGCCGATACGGCCGCATGGAAACTGGACGTACCGGCACATGGCCAAAAGGTACTTAAATTCACTGTAAGAGTCCGCTACTGATCGTAACTGCATACAGGAGGCGCATCTGGCGGGATCAAACACTTTAAGTAGCCTTACTGAAATTATTTGAATTTAATCCTTTTTATCCTGGCCCTCTGCTGCAAGTTTCTTTGCAAGCTCGGAAAGCTTCTGAAGTTCCCGGTCAACGAAAAAATAGACAGTATCCTCAGGGAACTTCCCGGTTTCATCGGGTTTGCCGGCCTTCATACCGGTAAGCAGCTCCATCCCCTCTTCCACCGTGTCTATGGCCCAGATATGAAATTTTCCCTGGCTGACCGCGTCGACCACCTCATCTTTCAGGGTCAGATCCCGCACGTTGGCCCTGGGGATTATCACGCCCTGGTTGGGGGAAAAACCCCTCTGCCTGCACAGATCAAAAAAACCCTCGACCTTGGCGGTCACTCCGCCCACTGGAAGTATTTCGCCCTTCTGGCTGACAGCCCCTGTGCAGGCGATTTCCTGGCTGATTGGAATGCCTGAAATGGCAGAAAGCAGGGCAAAAAGTTCTGCCCCAGATGCAGAATCCCCGTCTATCATGCCGTAACTCTGCTCAAAACACACTGTTGCCGTAAGACTCAGGGGCCTTTCCCGAACAAATTTCCATCTCAAATAGCCGGCCAGTATCATCACGCCCTTGGTGTGAATCTTGCCCGAAAGCTCGGCCTCACGCTCTATGTTGACCACTCCGTCCTTGCCAAGTGAGATGTTTACCGTGATCCTGGACGGTTTTCCAAAGGTATAATCTCCCATGTTGTAGACAGCCAGCCCGTTTACCTGTCCTGCCACGCTGCCCCTGGTGGAGACCTTAATTATGTCCTTTACCAGGAGTTCCTGGAGGTGTTCCTGATAGAGGCTGGAACGGTATTTTTTTTCTTCTATTGCCTTCTGAACATGCTCTCGGCTGATGCTTTCCGAACCTGCCCTGCCAGCCCAAAAATCTGCCTCCATAAGCAGGTCTTCGATCTCCGTCACCTTGAGAGAAAGCTTCTCACTGCACTCTGCAAGCTCTGAGGAATATTCCAGCAGCCTGGCCGCCCCGGTCTTATCTATGTCTTTTAGATTGCTGCCTGACCTCATGGCAGCTACCGTGCTTAAAAACTCTTCCGTCCTGGAAGCCGTCTTGTCGGTCTGCACGTCCAGGTGGGCCTTGACCTTAAAGAGCTCCCTGAAATCCTCGTCAAGGCTGTAAAGTAGCTGGTACAGGAAAGGATCTCCCATGAGCACTATCTTTACCCTGAGCTTAATGGGCTCCGGCTTCAGGCTCTTGGTGGTGAAAAGCCCCAGCTGTTCACCAGGGTCTTCGATCTCGAGCATGCCGGTTTTAAGGGCCCTTTTCAGGGCCTCGTATGAAAAGGGTTTTTTGAGAAGATCTGTTACCTTAAGAAGAAGGTATCCTCCATTTGCCCTGTGGAGCGCTCCTGCCTTTATCATGGTAAAATCCGTAAACAGTGCACCGAACTGAGCCTGGCGCTCTATTACCCCAAAAAGATTAGGATAGCTGGGATTGGCCTCGAATATAACAGGCCGGCCCCGGGCATCGGAATTATCCACCAGCACATTGACCTCGTAACGGGTGAAACTCGGCCCCATGCCGGGCAGCGGAAAGGGCAAACCAGGGGGAGGAACCTCCTTGGAAGGACGAAAATCCTCGAAATGAAGGATAACGTCTTCCTGCACCTGGTTGAAATATTCCTGGAGTTTTTCAACAGATCCAAACCTTTCGCGTAAAGGCTTTATCAGGCCCTCGACGGTCTGTCTGGCCACTTCCCGGTCAAGGTCTTTGAGCTTCTGTCTCACCTCCTGTTCAAGCTGGTGAATCTGGCGCATGGCAGCGCCCATCTCCCGGTGAAGCTCCTCACTTTTGCGCTTGAGTTCGTCCTGTTCCTCCTGGCTCATCTTTGTAATTTCATCAGGGCTCATGGGGCTTCCATCCGCCCTGGCAGGAATTACCATCATTCCCGTGGGATCGGCCTGGAGAATGAACTGTTTTTCCTTGACCTTCTTGTCCAGCTCCTCGAATACCTCGCTTCTCTTCTTGTTGAAGCTCCGAATGACTTCTTCCTTGCGAACAAGATAGGTCTCACCTTCGAAATTCTTGGGCATATGAAGCCTGAGATTATCCACAAGCTCCATCATGGCCCTGCGGAGCTCCTGGCCCTTTCCCTTTTCTATCTCGAGTGCCAGGGGCACGTCGGGATCCTTGAAATTATGCAGATAGCAGATGTCTGCCGGGGGCTGTGCCTCCTTTCTGGCCATCCTTTCCAGTTTTGCCCTGGTCAGTTCCAATGCCCCGGCCTCCTGGAGCCCGGCAACGAACACATTGAAGCCGTCTCTTTCCATATCCAGGCCGAAGTCCAGGGCCCTTTCTGCCCTCTCCTGGCCGAAAAAAGAGGCCATGCCAGGTCCCAGTTCACTTATGTATTCAAAGCCCAGACCCTCGGCATCTACACGGGGCCTCAATTCATCTGGTTCAAGCAGTTTCATCGGCTCTCTCCGCCTCTCAATTTTCTTTTAAGGTGCTTATAAGCCAGGTCAGTCGCCATTCTGCCCCTGGGAGTCCTGTGGATGTATCCACGCTGCACCAGAAAGGGCTCATATACATCCTCTATGGTCCGGCTTTCCTCCCCAAGGGAGACTGCAATGGTATCAAGGCCCACCGGCCCGCCGTCGAAACGGTCTATTATTATGGAAAGTATCTGCCTGTCCATCCGGTCAAGCCCATCCCTGTCAACATCCAGCATCAAAAGGGCCCGGTCTGCCACGTCCCTGTCAATGGTTCCTGCCGCCTTGATCTCGGCAAAATCCCTTACGCGCCTCAGCAGCCTGTTGGCTATCCTGGGGGTGCCCCTTGAACGCCTGGCTATCTCCCTGGCCCCTTCCCTGTCAATCCCCACACCTAGGATTGAGGCAGATCTCAGCACAATCTCCTCCAGGTCTTCATCCCGGTAAAAATCCACCCTGAGAAGCACCCCGAACCTGTCCCTCAGGGGAGGTGACAGAAGTCCGGCCCTGGTGGTTGCACCAACCATGGTAAACCTTGGAAGATCTATCCTGATGGTCCTGGCACTGGGACCCTGGCCGATGACAAGATCAAGCTGATAATCCTCCATGGCCGGATACAAAATTTCCTCCACGGCAGGACTCAACCTGTGAATTTCATCGATAAAAAGCACCTCTCCAGGCTGGAGATTGGTAAGAATGGCTGCAAGGTCTCCAGGACGCTCGATCACCGGCCCGGATGTGCATCTTATGCCCACTCCAAGCTCACCTGCTATGATGTGGGCAAGGGTGGTCTTTCCCAGGCCCGGATGGCCGTGGAGAAGACAGTGATCCAGGGCCTCACCCCGCTTTACTGCTGCCTTTATAAAAAGTGAAAGGCCCCTTTTTACATCCTCCTGGCCGATATATTCAGAAAGACTCCTGGGCCTGAGCCCAGGCTCTAAGGATATCTCTTCCTCCAAGGGGTCGGGGATAAGATTTTCCGAAAGCTCCCCTGGAGGAAATTGCCTAATGCTGCCGGAGCTGCTCATAATCTATCGTCTTCCTATCCTGGAAAGGATCTGGAGAGAAGCCTTAATGACAGAATTCAAATCGCCTCCCTCCCCGCCTTCCAAAACCTTCATTACCGCCCTTTTGGCCTCAGAAGGCCTGTAACCCAGATTTGACAGGGCGGATACGGCATCTGCCCCAATCCCGGAAACCGGTCCATGATCAACCGCAGGCGCGTGATCGCCAAGGGATTCAAGGCCGCTTTCCCTTATGTATTTTCGTGCCTTTTCCTTGAGATCCACGCATATCCTGGCAGCGGTCTTTCTGCCCACCCCGTGTACTGCCTGCAGCCTGGAAGTGTCTCCTGCTGAGATGCCCTGGATCAGGTCATCTACCGGCACCACAGAAAGGATGTTAAGAGCAAGTCTTGGCCCGACGCCTGAAACCTCAAGGAGCATCCTGAAGATCTCAAGCCCCCTTTCATCAGTAAAACCGTAAAGTGACAGGGAATCGTCCCTGTTTATGAGATGGGTATGAACCAGGCACTCCTCTCCTGCCCCGGGCAGGTCTTCCAGCTGGGAAAGAGGCATCTGGACCCGGTATCCTATGCCGCTTACCTCGATGAAGACCGTATCCACCTTTATTCCTTTAACAACTCCCCTGAGATATCCTATCATGCCGGAAAGCCCTTTATGGAAGCTGTCATCTCACCTGGCGCTTACTTCCATGAACCTGTTTATCCGCTGACTGTGGGCATGGCAGACTGCCACAGCCAAGGCATCGGAGGCGTCTTTGGGAGGAATTTTACTGAGATTCAGGATAACGGAAACCATCTTCTGGACCTGGACCTTTTCGGCCTTTCCATAGCCTGCAACGGCCTTTTTTATTTCAAGGGGGGTGTATTCGTAGACAAGGAGGCTGCGGTTGACGGCAGCCATGACGGCCGCTGCCCGGGCATGACCAAGCTTGAGGGCAGCACGTACATTCCTCGATACAAATACCTCTTCTACAGCCGCCACATCGGGCTTGAACTCAGATATCACCGCATCTATTCCATCATAGAGGATCTTAAGCCTTGAGATAAAACCCCGGGCCGAGCTCGTCCTGATCACCCCGCTTGCCACAAAGGAGATATCTCCTCCGCCGTCCGTGCTGGTGATTACACCATAGCCCGTGGCCCTTGAACCAGGATCAATGCCTAGGATCAGCATAATGCCGGCCCTTCAGGCCACTTTCTCCAGGAGCTCGTCAGGTATGTCAAAATTGGCGTACACGTGCTGGACATCGTCATTGTCTTCCAGTGCATTCATGAGCTTCATGAGCTGTTCTGCCTGCTTTTCGTCCTGGATATCTATGGTGTTGGAAGGAACCATGGATACTTCGGCCGAAAGTATTTCAATGCCCGCATCCTCCAGGGCCTTCTTCACCTTTTCCAGGTTCTCGGGCCTTGTCTCTATCTCCCACTCGGTGCCGCTGTCCTGGATATCTTCTGCCCCGGCTTCAAGGGCTGCGTCCATCAAGGTATCCTCGTCAACCTTGGATTTCTCAATGACTATGAGCCCCTTTTTCTCAAAGATCCAGGCAACGCTTCCAGGCTCCCCCATGCTGCCTCCGCGTTTTGCAAATATGTGCCTCACCTCTGCCACCGTGCGCTGACGGTTATCGGTGATCGTTTCCACGAGTACGGCTACGCCGCCGGGACCATAACCTTCATAGGTCACTTCCTCGTAGGAAACCCCTTCAAGTTCACCTGTACCCTTCTTGACGGCCCTTTCAATATTGTTCTTGGGCATATTCTGGGCCTTTGCGGCATCTATGGCAGCCCTGAGCCTTGGATTTGCTGCCGGATCTCCGCCTCCGAGTCTTGCTGCAACGGTGATTTCCTTGATAAGTTTCGTAAAGATCTTGCCCCGTTTGGCATCCTGAGCTGCCTTTTTATGTTTAATGGTGCTCCACTTAGAATGTCCTGACATGACTTCCTCCAAACTTTACTTTCAGCCTT
>JALVJO010000085.1 GCA_027028245.1 Deltaproteobacteria bacterium | reverse complement strand
GCCGTTATTTGGGCCAGGTGATCCGGTGGCTTGTGCTGGCAACATGCCGGCATTTGCTGTAATAATGATGTAATATTGCCAGCATTTGCCATAAAAGCACGGGAAGGGACCTGAAATGCCAATAATTGCCATAGCCAACCAGAAGGGGGGAGTCGGAAAGACCGCCACCACGTTCAACCTCGCCCACGCCATTTCAAGGGCGGGCAGGAAGGTCCTCATGTTGGACCTTGATCCCCAGGGTTCGCTGACAGACTATGGGGGCTTTATCCCGGCAGAGCAGGAGACCACCATTTACGAGGTGCTTCACGGCCGGGTGCCCCTTGTGGACGTTATCCTGGAGGGGGAAGGGGAGGGTACTCCAGCGCTTGTGCCCGCTAACATTGACCTTGCTGCCGTGGAGCTTGAGCTCGCAGGGGCCATGGAGAGGGAATACCGTCTGGCAGACGTCCTCGAGGAAGCAGACTCCATGTACGACTTTATCCTGCTTGACTGCCCGCCGTCTCTCGGGCTTCTCACCATAAACGGGCTCATTGCCTCAAGTGGGATCATCATACCGGTTTCAACTCAGTACAGTGCGCTGAGGGGGCTTGAGCGTCTCTACGATACGGTCAGGCTGATACAGAGAAGGCCGAATCCCGCCCTGAGGATCCTCGGGATCCTGCCGACCCTGTTCGACGCCAGGACCATTCACAGCAGGGAGGCCCTGGAGATAATTGAGGAGGGCGCAGGAGGCATGAAGGTCTTTTCTCCCATTCCCCACACGGTGAGGATGCAGGAATCCCCGGTGGCAAAGCAGGCAATATTTGACTACGCGCCGAAATCAGAGGCGGGAAAGAGATTCCTGAAACTTGCTCGGGAGGTAATAGATGAGTGCTAAAAGGGCCAGCATGAAGGGAGCAAAGGGGCTTCTCGGCGAGATAGCCCCCAGGGATAAAAAGACATCAACGCCAGGAGCCGCTAAAACAAGCACGCCTGCAAAAGTGACAGGGAACGCACCGGCCAGGAAGAAAGAGGTCAAGTGGCGCAAGGCCACCATCAGGTTCGAGGAGAGCTTCTTCCTGGAGATCAAGGACAAGCTTGCCAGGGAAGGGCGCACCCTTCAGGGATACATTGACTACCTGGTAAGGCGGGACCTGGAAAAGGATTAATGCCGGCATAATACCAGCTTTTACAAGCAAAAGCTGGTATTATGATGGTAATTGCCAGCAATATTACTGTAACTGCTGGCATATTGCCGGAAGGGCGGGCCGCGCCGCCGGTATCAGTTTTCCACGATGCCTTGATGTCTCCTCCCTTGGAAGCCGAATAGAACCTTTTTTCTGACACGGATCCTGATCGGCATGGAAACAAATTTCCTTTTTTTAACGGACTATAATTTGACTTTTTCCGACTGTTTTTTCATTTTCCGGTTAAGTCCTGTTCCCGGGAAGCTGGTCTGTGGCTCTTTAAAAGAATCGGGGGGCTCCAATACCAGCGGGAATAAATCGTATTTGATATCAAATAATAAATCGTCTATAATGTAAAAGCATTGCATAATAGCCGAATAACCGCAGGATAAAGAGAGTATGTATATAAGCAGAACACTGGAAAGATTTTTCCTTGAAGCCGACAGGCATTTTCCTGTCCTGCTGGTCACTGGTGCCCGTCAGGTAGGCAAGACATCCATGCTGCAGCATTTGCAAAGGGAAAACATGCGTTATGTCACATTGGATGACCCACTGATCCTCAGCCTGGCAAAGGAAGACGCTGCCCTGTTTATGCAGAGGTTTGAGCCCCCTGTCATCATAGATGAAATCCAATATGCCCCGGAACTGCTGCCCTACATAAAGATCGCCGCTGACAAGTCGAAGCAGCCTGGCATGTTCTGGCTTACGGGCTCTCAGCAGTTTCATCTCATGCGGGACATTTCCGAGTCCCTGGCAGGCCGGATTGCGCTTCTTTCTCTGCTGGGGCTGTCCCGCCGGGAAATGCTCTGTGAAATTGCAACATCCACTCCGTTTCTTCCAACACCTGAAATTGTTCAGGCCAGGCTCGCCGCAGGCGGGCAGCTTGCATTAAATGATGCATACCGCCTCATGTGGCGCGGCTCCCTGCCGAGGATAGCCCTTGATAATGACATTGACCGCGATCTTTTCTACTCTTCCTATGTACAGACCTATCTGCAAAGAGATGTTCGAGATCTTGCCAGGGTTGGCGATGAAATGGCTTTTCTGCGCTTTTTAAAGGCCGCGGCAGCCAGGACGGGCCAGATGCTGAACATGGCCGAGCTGGCCCGGGATGCCGATATTGCTCCCAACACTGCGAAAAGCTGGCTCTCTATCCTGGAAACATCGGGGATCATATACCTGCTGGCTCCTTATGCAGCCAACCTTACTAAACGGCTTGTAAAAAGACCCAAGCTTTATTTTTTCGACACAGGCCTCTGTTCATTCCTGACAGGCTGGTCCAGCCCGGAAACCCTGGAAGCCGGTGCAATGAGTGGTGCGATTTTTGAGACCTGGGTAATCGGCGAACTCCTGAAAAGCTATCTTCACAATGGACGACAACCCGTCTTTTACTACTACCGGGACAAGGACAAGAAAGAGATCGATCTGCTCATAATCCAGGACAACATAGTTTATCCCCTGGAAATCAAGAAATCAGCCACGCCAACGAGATATGATGTCCGACATTTCCGCGTGCTGGATCGCCTTCCGCTCATCCGGGGCCAGGGGGGCATAATCTGCCTCACGCAGCACCTGATTCCTCTTGCTGAAAACATCGCTGCCATTCCTGCCGCAGCCCTTTAATCCCGGAATACAAGGATATTGAAAAAGCACGCGGTGTTCATGGCATAGCCTCAGAGAAAAAAACCGAATGTTCGTGATTTTCAAGGTCATCATCCTGGATTATGCAGCTCGTAAGATTGCCGAAAATGCAAGGCGGAGGGCATGCAGACTGCTATGGTACTTCAAATGCCCGTTCCCGCGGCATCGCGGGACAGATTCGGTGAAATTGTGAGCCCCTTGTGACTACAAATGCCGAACGTTTTGCTGTTGGAACCTGTTACTATTTCGCCTTGTTGGATGTTATTACAGTGCTTGCTTTTTCATACCGATTGGCAACAAATTTGAAGAACAGGTTGCATCCTTCCCGATCGATGGGGGGTCAGCCTGCTTTGTCTACGATGACCATAGAGGACTTGTAGTAGCTTCTAACCTTGCCTGGACGCCCGGCCTCATGATCTTTATTGAGCTTCTTGATCAGGCCTTCCATGGTCGCAAAATAGATAGTGATGCCTGCCTGGCGGGCCTTTAAAGCCAGTGATACGGCCAGATGGGTTTTTCCCTTATATAAATTATTACATAAGGGGAACCATATTGATAGCGGCAGGACTAGAGCCAGAAGGCAAGATAACAATCATAGACACGGAAAGGGACAGCGCGGCCCTCGAAGCAGGAAAGCCCGGGATACCGGAGTTCTACCACGCCCCCTTGCCCCCACAGGATCTGGACGGCAGCGATATCCCCTTCTGATCCATCCAGGTGTCCTTGAGTAGGCCAGCATATTGCTAGCAAAAGCTGGTATTAGCCAGCATGGCAGAGACGGCGCATAAAACAAGCTTGAGAGATTGGGATTGACCAATTTATTTATATTTATCCCTTTCTTTTATCATTAATTTGTTTTTCACTAATTTTATCCTTTGTATCAAGCCTTAAGAGAAACTTTATCCTGGAATAAAGCATCATTTCCTGTCTGTATAAAAAAAGACGCCCGCCGAGGTGTTTGATGATTTTATAAGAAATAGGCAGACCGATACTCCGCCCCCCTTGGTCTATTGACCTAAATATATTTTCCGGATCATCTACTCGTTTGCTTTCCATCCTGTTTTTAAAATCAATGGCCAGCTTCCCGTCTTGTATGTAAGAACGAATTTCCAGTTTTCCTCCCGGTGAGAGGGCTTCTATGGCATTTCTAATGAGGTTTACAAAGACCTCTAACAATTCGTCGCCATCTAACTCCAAGGCCTTCGTATCCTGGCAGAGATTCAAGTCTATCTTAATATTGCGCTTTTTTATCTCCGGGGAAAGTAGACAGACAGACCTTTTGAGAACGGATACCGCATCACTTTGTTCACCGGTGTTTTTATCTGCCCGAACAAAGGAATTTATTGAATTTGTCAGCCTTTCAAGACGATGGGCTTCGCTCTGAATTATATCCACTTCTCTGATGTTCGCGTATTTCCTCTTAACCAGCCCGGCAAGGCCCCCTATAGCTATTATGGAGTTTTTTATCTCATGGGATATTTCCGCAGTCATGGTTCCTATGGTAATCAGCCTTTTGTCACGGTCGGAATAGCGTTGCAGCAAAACCTTTTCCGTTTCGTTCGAGACGTAGAAATAGAGAAGAGGTTTACAGCCATCTTCTTTGGTATTGTAAAAGAAAAAGGCCCTGAGCATGACATGGATGGAAAAGCGATCTTTATGACGAAGAGTCGCATTGAATCTGAAAAATCTTTTATCCTGGTCTTCAAATGCCTCCTTGACCTTTTGTTTGAACAGATCTTTATCAGAAGGGTTTAAAAGACCGGCAAAATCACCGGGTATGTCTTTTATCTCGCTGAGTTCATATCCTAACATCTGGGATATGAACCGATTTGACCACTGGATGCGGCACCGCTTGTCCACGGCCAATACTAGAACGGGCAGATTATTCAATAAATCAGAAGAGATCTCTTTCGGTAATTTGCTGGGCCTGGATTTTTGAGAGGCTTCCATGCCTCCCTTCTTTCCTGTTTTATTCCTCCAACAGAAGACATGTATTCATGTCAAAGTATTATTTTGAGACACTTGTTAAGATTTTTTGTTGAATTACAACCATTAAACTGAAATCCGGCCATGATATTTTTTCTTTTGGTATTAACACCGAATTGATCGATAAAGCGCCTGACGAGTCCGCTTGCTGAGTACTATCTGCCATAACTGCCCCTGACGGGAGCGGAAAAAACCTGCGCAGCTGTGTAGGTAATATTTCCACATGCGATAAAAACGCCGGTCGTATTTCTTTTTCAGATCGGGCCACGCAGCATCAAAATTTTTCCACCAGGCCATCAAGGTCTTATCGTAATCCTGGCCAAAGTTATGCCAGTCCTCGATCAAGAAACAGTCATCCAGAGCAACAGCGATCTCCCTGGCAGAGGGAAGCTTGCCATTTGGAAAGATATATTTATCTATCCAGGCATCCATTGCATGAGTCAGTTTATAAACACCTATGGTGTGAAGCAAAAATAGACCACTGTCAGACAGAATGCGTGAAACGGTATCGAAGTAAACCTTATAATTTTTCGCTCCCACATGTTCGAACATGCCGACAGAGACGATCTTGTCAAATTTGCCTTTCAAGTCTCTATAATCGCACAGTTCAATGGTTACCGGCAGGCCCTTACAGCGCTCCTGTGCAAGTTTTTGCTGCTCCCTGGAAACCGTAATACCAAGGACCTTGGCGCCGTAATAGCGGGCTGCATGGTATGCCAGCCCGCCCCATCCACAGCCGATATCAAGCAGGCGTTCTCCGGGCTTGAGCTCCAGTTTCCGGCAGATCATATCCAGTTTATTACGCTGTGCCTCCTCCAGATTGTCTGCCCGGTGCCAGTAACCGCAGGAGTAACTCATGCTGGAATCCAACATGGCCTGGAAGATATCATTGCCAATATCGTAATGTTGTTCACCTACCTGGAAGGCCCGCTTGCTGGATTGAAGATTAAATATTTTATGTCGAATTAGCTGCAGCAGAAACTGGAATCGTGCCCATCCTGTCACCTTTTGATCGATATCAGCACGCAAAAGTCTAGTAAATAGTTCATCAAGACAGGAGCAATCCCATAAACCCTCCATATAGGCTTTCCCAAACCCCAAAGAACCCTGCATGAATATGCGCTGGTAGACCTCGTTGTCATGAACCTGTATGTCCCATGGTGCCGTGCCGTTAAATTCAACACCGATGGTTTCAAGAAGATCACTAAAAACCTTAGGGCGGTCTCTATGGTCTCCAGGAAAAAGGTAATCAAAAAAGGTTGAGGTCATTTTTCATTGGCAGCCCCCAGCTTGTCTGATTTTAGAGGTTTAAAAGAGTCCTGTACTATCAACCTCTATTTTCTTTATGATATCTGTAATGAAATTCCAGTTGATCTTGATGCTTCTTTTTTCTATCTCCGATGACAGCAGGCAGGTGGTCGCGCCAACTCCCATCATCTGCAGATTCCAAAATAGGTAGGTGAATGAACGACTTCTTTGGAAGATTGTCAGGGCTGGATTTACGAGAAGTCTTCATGCCTAGCTCCTTTCTTGGTTTATACCCGTAAACGGGCTGGTGTTTATGTAATAAACTGGATTCCAAGGCCAAAGGACGCCGACAAATTAAGATACACGAAACACTTGGGATATTCCCGGATGCACCAGTTACAAGCGATTCAGGAAAAAAATGAGTCCTCTAATTTACACTTAGAAAAAGAATTTAAAGAAAATACGAGCTCTGTTTAATCGAATCCGCATAAGATTGAAGACAACTATATTATTTAATATGGGAAGGTTTCAAATATGTCAAGTGACTAAAGTTACATGTGCTGCTATTGGATTTACAAATATAATATTACAAATCAATTACTCATTGATGTTATTATGAATTTTATTAACAAGAAAAATTTTGTTAATCTTTTTAATTTTTAATTAATTCCTATCGGGAAGTTGGGAAGTTCTCTTCTGAATCTATCCATATGTCTTTGGATAGGCCAGTATATTGCTGGTAAATACTGGCTTTTACCAGCTTATTACTGGTATTTGACGGCCATATACTGTTAAATGCTGGTATTTGCCAGCATGGGACAAAAGACTTGGTAGGCCGTGCCCTGAGGGCGACATATCAGGACCAACGACCTTCAACCCCATGCCCTGCCCTTTGGCAGGATTTTTTTAGCCAGAGACCCGCATGGATGTAAGTGGATAACATCTATGCCGTTTTCTTCAGCTGAGACCTTAACCCGGATTATGCAGCTCGTAAGTTTGCCGAAGGTGCAAGGAGACGTACTGTGGTACTTCAAGTGCCCGATTCCGCGGCATCGCGGGACAAATTCGGTGAAATTGCGAGCCCCTTGTGGCTTCAAATGCCGAATGTTTTTGCTGTTGGAACCTGTCACCATTTAAGTGAATATTTTCTGCCACAATATTAAGGATAAGCTGCTGAAATTATAAATTAAATTATTTTATTCGGCATTTGAAGTGCATAATTCGGGTTTAATTTCTAAGTCCCAATTTGGCCCTAATTTTTGGCTGTTTGATCAAAAATCTTGAAATAGCCTTGGCTCCTCTTTCCGCCGCGGTACTCCCAGGCTCATCATAAAAGGTGTAGCGAAAGGCCTCTTTTTGTTTTGGCCGATAAATTGCCTCGAGTTCGAATGCCCTTTTAAGGACTGTTTCAAAATCCCTTTCAAAATCTTCTACCACTTGACCAAAGGTCCAATGGAAATAAAAGGGATTTCCCTGCCATTTAATCCGGTGGGCATTAAGATAAATACAGGGTCTTGGTTTCCAAATAAATTCGTAGACCTGACTACTCACGTCGCCGAGATAAATGTCAGCGGCAAGTATGTAAGTCATATCCACTGAAGCCATGCTCCCCAAATCAATATGGATATTAGGACAATGGTAAAATCTTTTCGGAATCCGCCGCGTCTTGTGCCTGAGTCTCCTTTTAAAGAGCACCGCGTGAGGTGCAAAAATGAGGTTATATTCCGGATGGTTTGCGAAGAACTGTAAAACCTTAAGACCCCATTTGTTCCAGGAGGCCACCCCCTGATCAAAATGCGGATTATAAACCACCGTGATGTTCTCATTGTCAAATATTTTAGGACGTATGGGATGGAGTTTGGCAATTACTTCAAACTTAGGCCAACCCACTACGGCGTATTTTCCCTCCACAAGGAGCCCAAGTCCTTTCAGACGATCCACGTATTTTTGTCCGGGTAGCAGGACAAAATCAAAATACTTTATCTTTGGATCAAACCCGCCTTCCCGGTCCCCGGCACCATGACGGGTATGGATCATGATGAGGTCTTTTATCCCGAATTTTGTGCGCAAACGAGAACAGTGGCGTTCCGGTGCCACCAAAACGTCTAGAGATCTAAAAAATTGAAGGTTGCTTTTAAGAAGGATTGTCTTACGGCCAAAGGCCCAGGTGGAGATAAAGGGATCAAAAATCTGATAATACCGCGGCACTGGGAGCCGGATAAAACGAACCTTAGCCCCGGGATAAAAGCTTGCAATTTTCCGGACAAAATTAAATTCTGCATCAGTGGCACAGGCAATAAGTACTTCAAAGCGATCACCATAGTGCCTTGAAAGTTCAAAGGCATAAGGGGCCGCGTGGGGAACTTGATGGGGAGAATAATGATTGAAAAGGAAACCAACCCGTGCTTTCAAAGTCATTTCTTCAAACTCTCAAAGATAAACAGGCCACTACGGTCTTATCATCCGCAAATTCTTTGTCCCTTTTTTAAAGATAGGCTTTTTATAGGAAGAAGAAAGGTGGACGCTGCAGAACCCTCTGGCTCAGCAGGATCCGAACAGCAGTTGATCCATCCAGGCGCCCTTGAGTACGCCAGTATATTGCCGGTAAAGCAGGCATTTGCCCGGAACCGGAAATACCCCCAAAGCTATTTTTTTAATAATAGGCCCGGCCCCAGCAGAACCGGGCCCGTCCAAAAAACGGTTCAGATTGTGCCCTCGCTTCAGTTCGCACAACATGGTTTTTTCAGCGTCACGATACTTTGCGAGTTCGCTGGCCAGTTCATGCAAATGTCGTATGGAGTTGCCCAAATCGGTCAGACGCAATTGGTGGCTTCCAATCGACGCACCACGTCAAACCTCAGAGATCACGAGAGCGTATGATTCTCCCGTCGCAATATCACCTTTTGAAATGTCTCTTTCGATGTGCTCTATGGCGTTGCGCGTAGGTCGAAGGGAATTTGCAAATGCACTGATTACCCGGCGGTCAATTCCTGGGATTTCCGGCGATTCTGGATGCCTGACAACAGAATCGAGTGCGTTCATAGTACGACACACACAAATCACCCATAGCTCCAAATGGTTGATCGCGTATAGAAGTGAACCAAGCCGATTGTCACAACCAGGCAGACTATCTGTGAAGTGAATTCGGACACGTTCGTATTCAGCAACGCAAAGGTCTGCCAGGCGCACGAAGTTCACGAAATGCCGTCTAAATATGTCATCACGGGGGACCTCCGAAAGCAAGCACAATGTAGAGCATGAGAGTGCCTTGGTTCACGGGCAGTCCGTCAAGAGAAGGCATCCAGCGAGACAAACTATCCTATCATGAGGAAGTACGTCAGGCAGAGAAACTTGAGGCTGAAGGAACTGATCAACCAAAACAAGTAACAAGGTGACAGAAAAAAACAAGCGGCGGCCACCCAGGCCCCGTCAGGTAATTCAGGTCTCCCTACCGGCTCCATCCATATGGGAATCTTGAAACCACTCCCATCCTGATTTCAGAGGAAATTTTTCATTGACAATTTCGTAACCTTGATCGATACTCCGCTATCGAAATAATTTCTTTTAAAAATATTTTCGTTTAGGAAATTTTTTCATTAATTAATTGAAATAATTAGCATTATAAAAAGATTCTATGTTTATACCTGCTTCAGTAAACCACATATAAGAATGCCATGAAACACGATTTATTTTTTTGGCAACATTAAATGATCGTTGCAACCATCATACTTTCAATGTTCTTCTTGCGAATTATTCCATGAAGCTCCTCTCTTATGGCGTTTTATTAATTATATCTTATTTTTTTCCATTGTTAGTCTCTAACGCACAGGCAGAGACAGTCCTTGAGGGATCCGTCCACAGGGGCTTTGGTTGCCAGGTCTGCCACAACAGTCCCCAGGGAGGCGGGCCTGCCCACTGTACCAGATGCCACGATCACCAGGTGGGTGCCTACATGCAGGACGTTCATGCGAAGAAAAATTCAAAGGGGAATCCCAATGCCACCTGTTACGACTGCCATGGAAGTCATGATATCCGGCCTGTATCCGATCCAGGATCCATGGTCTCAAGTGGAAAGTTAAGCAAAACCTGTGGGGCATGTCACATGCGCGAGAAGAGAGGCTTCGAATCTAGTATCCATGAAGAGATATTCCAGGATGATCCGGCTACGGCACCCGGATGCGTGACGTGCCACGGTTTTCACGGGATAACCAGGGTAAGGGAACCAGGATTTGTTAAAGACACCGTAAAAACATGCGGCAAGTGCCACGAAGATGCCTTTGAGGCTTACATAGACAGCCTTCATGGCCAGGTGGTCACACTGGAAGGAGGGATCGGAGCAACATGCTGGGATTGCCATTCCTCCCATGATATTTTAGAGGTTTCTGACCCTGCATCACCCCTTGCGGGCCCCAGAAAGGCGCATACCTGCGGAAAATGTCACAGCCGGGTTACCTCATCTTTCATGTCTTATTGGTCCCATGCATCAATAAACGATAAAGTTAACTATCCGTTGCTCTATTACGCCTACAAAATGATGAAGCTGCTTTTCATCGTGGTAATGCTAACGGCTACCATCCACACCCTTGCCTGGCTCAGGGCCTTCCCTGAAACAGTAAGGTCCAGGATAGAGAAGCCAAAAGGGCGTCACTATGTGTATTACCTGCGTTTCAGGTCATGGCACCGCCTTACCCATTTCGTGTTGTTCATGAGCGTTATGGGCCTTGCCCTTTCGGGACTACCGCTTCGGTACCCAGACACCGACTGGGCCGGCAAGATATCAGAAATCCTTGGGGGCTTCAAAACCATTGACCTGCTCCACAGAAGCATGGCCGGCCTTCTCTTCCTGGCTGTAGTGCTCCATGGGTATTATATCATAAAACTTGTTCGGAAAAAGGGTCTTATGGGATTCGTGCGTTTTCTTCTTTCACCCGATTCCCTCTTCCCGAAAATACAAGATTTCAAAGAGGCATGGGAAGAATTCCAATGCTTCCTTAGAGGCAAACGGGAACCTCAAAAAGACAAGTGGAGTTATTGGGAAAAATTTGATTACTGGGCTGTATTTTGGGGCATGATCGTAATTGGCGGATCTGGATTGATGCTCGCGTTTCCCAAAATCACTACAAGCCTGTTTCCTGGATGGGTATTGAATATGGCCCTTGTCTTCCATTCAGAAGAGGCGCTCTTGGCCATTTTCTTTTTGTTTATATTCCATTTCTTTCACGCGCATCTAAGGCCTTTAAAATTTCCCATAGACGAAACCATATTCACTGGCAGAATCTCTGAGGAGGATTTCTTTCACGAAAGACAGCTTGAAGTTGCAAGGAGGAGTCCGGAAGAGCTTGAAAAGATGAAGGTCCCGCCACCCAACTTCTTTTTCAGGGTAGCAGTCTATACTGTTAGTTTTATAGCAGTGGACATTGGGCTCGTCCTGATTGCCTGCATTCTATATACCGCCTGGAAAACCGGCACCTTACTGCCGTGAAGATGCGTTACCTCGTCAGGCCTATGCCAACCGCGCTGAAAAGCTTGTTATATGAGCTTTTCCATTTTTGTGCCTGAGAAAATGAAGAAAGATACACACGTCACGGGCAACATTGGCTTGTATCGGGTATGCTTCCGTCTGTATCGCATGGGCTGGAATGCCATGCCTACTGCACGCAACGCACGGCGGTGGACATAATTGCATAAAACTGTGATTGCTCTCGCATGATTTCAATTCAAGTCAAAACGCTCAGCAGGCCCAACCCCGTGCCACTTGGCAGAACACTTGACAAGCTTATGGGAGATTTCGGGTCAATATGAACTATACATCCTCCCCCCCACGAGGTGAAGGAACTTGCCCACCCAGGAATAAAAGCACCTCTGAGATTTATGGCAACGGGATTTAGGATTCAACTAAATAAACAGGTCAGTGAACATCTTGTTTCAAGTCAAGTCAACCTGCCAGGATCGTTAGAGAAGAACATATCAACCATGAAAATTGCAATCGTTACAAACAATGGCAAGACAGTTTCTCATCATATAGCGCTAAGCAAAAGCATCAGTTTTTACGAATTGCCCGATGGCAAGCTCATGGAAATGGTCGACAATCCCGTCAGGCAGCGCATCAAAACAGAGCACATCAAGCTTGGGAAAAAGCCTCCAGAAGGGAGGCGCCTTGGGACGGGACAGATCATTCCGGCTCTTCTTGCAGAAAAGGGTGCAGATATTTTTGTGGCGGCAGATATTGGCCAGGGAATGAAGAATAATCTTTTGAGGCTGGGCATACGTCCTGTTATTTCCGGGACCGATAACATCGATGAAATACTTGAGGCCTTTAAGGAAGAGCTGGGCGAAGGTTGAATCATGGGTTTCGAAAATTTAAGCTCTCTCACCTTTGGGCCCGTACCATCCAGAAGACTCGGACGCAGCCTCGGCATCAATAATATTTTTCCTAAAACATGCAGCTATGCCTGCATTTATTGTCAGCTTGGCGATACACTCAAGGTACAAATCGAGCGTCAACCCTTTTATCCAGTCGAAGATATCGTCTCTTCAGTAAAAGAACGTGTCAATCTGGCAAAAGAGAAAGGCGAAGGCATTGATTATCTGGCATATGTCCCAGACGGTGAACCCACACTTGATATCCATCTGGGAAAGGAGATAGACGCGCTCAAACCTCTTGGCATCAAGTTAGCAGTCATCTCCAATGCCTCGCTTATTGATCGGCCTGATGTCCGAGGAGATTTAGCCAGGGCCGACTGGGTTTCCCTGAAGGTCGATACCTTGACCAAAAAGACCTGGCATAAGATCAATCGCCCCAACAGAAGACTCAATTTTTCAGATATTCAAAATGGAGCCTTGCAATTCAGAAACGAATTCAAGGGAATTCTGGCAACTGAAACCATGCTGGTAAAAGATATCAATGATTCGGCGGAAGAACTCGAAGCAACTGCATTGTGGCTCCATGCACTGAATCCGGATATATGCTATATTTCTGTTCCAATCCGTCCGCCTGCGAAGACTTACGTGGATCTCCCTGCACATGACATCATAATAAAGGCCTATCACATCTTTAAAGGAAAGGGGATTCATACAGAACTGCTCATTGATTACGAGGGGGATGATTTCGTCTACACCGATGATACCCAAAAAGATCTGTTGAGCATCATGTCAGTTCACCCCATGCGAAAGGACGCGATTGAGAGGTTTCTGGAAAAATCCGGTGACAGCTGGGAAAGGGTGGAAGCCCTCGTAAGAGAAGGTAAGCTCAGGAAGACCAGGTACCATGGGCAGACGTATTACGCCAGGATATTGAAAAGGCCCGAAAAGATCGGGCAATAATCTCTGCTCTTAGAAGTGCTAAGGAATGTCAGTGAATGTCGGAACAAAGACCAGGGAAGCAATGTTTAAGAAAATCCTCTCTGGCCAAAGAGGGCCTTCAAGGGCCTTATGCATTCGGGTGAATCATTGGCCGGGCTGTTTACCCTGGGTGTAACCGGCCAGGCGGTCATATTATCTGGAGGCAGGGGGCGAAGGAGAGCCCCGAGTTCTTCCCCCGGGT
>JALVJO010000084.1 GCA_027028245.1 Deltaproteobacteria bacterium | reverse complement strand
CCTCAACGGAAAAATCCCTCAGGTCCTTGAGAAGAGCAAGGTCTGCGTAAAAGCCCGGGGCTATTGCACCCTTTGCAACAAGGGAAAATCTCCGGGCAGGATTCAAGGTTACCATGGAAACGGCCATTAGCGGATCAAGGCCGTTATCCACTGCCACCTTGAGCGAGTAGTCCATGTGGCCAAGGTCCATTAGATCTGCCGGGTCCCTGTCGTCGGAAACAAGACAGCATCTGTGAAAATTTGACTGGTCAACTGCAGGAAGGAGATCCTTCAGGTTCTGTTCAGAGGTTCCCTGGCGAAGGAACAGATACATGCCTCTTTCAAGCTTTTCCCTGGCCTCCTGCCATGTCGTGCATTCGTGGTCGGAGTCTATGCCCGCACCTATGTATGCACAAAGCATCTCTTCAGAAAGGCCCGGGGCGTGCCCATCTATCACCTTACCAAGTCTCCTTGCCACCTCGAGTTTCGCCTCTGTCTCCTCGTCCCCGAAAATTACGCCTGGAAAGTTCATCATCTCCCCAAGGCCGACGACTCCCTCCATCCTTAAGAGGGTCTCGATGTGCTCCGGGCCAAGCTCCGCTCCTGAGGTCTCAAGGTGAGTGGCAGGTACGCAGGAAGGGGCAGTATATAAGATGTCCATGGGAAGGCCCTGGGCTTCCTCCAGCATGTACTTTACGCCATCTAGACCTAAGCAATTGGCGATCTCATGGGGGTCTGCCACTACACAGCTTGTTCCCCGTGGAATCACCGCCCTGGCAAACTGGGCAGGACAGAGCATGGTGCTTTCTATGTGGATATGGGCGTCTATAAATCCAGGGCTTATGAAAAGGCCACTGCAGTCCACATACTCTCTGGCAGAAAAACCTGCCCCAATTGCGGCAATTCGACCCTGGCAAATGGCAATATCGGCCTGCTCTATCCTGCCTGACAGGCAGTTTATGATGTTGCCCCCCTTAAGGCACAGATCTGCCTCCTGCTCCTTTCGGGCAACCCTTGAAAGCAGCTGGTGTTCCTCTGCAGTCAAAAAGGATTGTGTCATATGGCTCCCCTGTTTTTCAGGTATTTTCTTGCCCGGCCAAGAGCCATGAGGGGGAAATAGTGTCGATATAGATTGTAATTTATCATAAATCCCCTTGAAAGCTCAGCGCCCTGATCCAACCTATCCATCCACTTAGATAGGTCTATCCTGTCTCCTACTCCGTAACCTGGAAAACCGGTACCCGTGTACCAGGGCTCATCCCAAGTACCGTTTTCCTTCTGATTCCTCATTAGGTACTCAAGGCCACGGATCATGTACCTGTCAAAGCGCTTGTCTTCCACAGACAAAAGGGCCATTAGTGCCCAGGCCGTCTGGGAAGGTGTTGAAGGGCCCCGGCCTCTGAAGGAGTCGTCCATGTAGGATGCGCAGCTTTCTCCCCAGCCGCCGTCTTCGTTTTGATGCTCTGCTATCCATTTTGCAGCCCAAATGGGCCTGCCCTTTTTCATGTCCTCACCAAGGGCCCTTAGGGCACACAGGGCAGCGCAGGT
>JALVJO010000083.1 GCA_027028245.1 Deltaproteobacteria bacterium | reverse complement strand
TTTTGAATCAGGAGATTTTAAAGGCAAAGGCGGTTTTGTCCAACTTATTTTCCCCGATTTTGCTTCTGGAATAAACCTAGGTCACAAGTTAGCTGACAAAGGGGTGTGAGGCGGAGGGCGTACAGGTGTACTTTGGTCGGGTGCTGCAAGGGGTTGATAATACTGAAGGTGCAGTAAATCTGGAAAGCACATTGCTTCGGGATTAATGTCCAGTTTGAAATAATGCGAATCATTTAATAGGACTCACAATGCTGAGTGGCAATATCTGGAAAGCAGGATTTGCGCTTAGGGTGATGGAAATGTAAGAATTTGTTCATTTCTTTTGCTCGTCCAAAAGAAACGAACCAAAGAAAAGGACGTCCCGTTGCCGCTTTTGTCCTGTGCTTGGAAGAACCATGTCTGGGCCGGAAGACCTAAGGGAGCTTCAAAATACCATCAAAAGGGCCGTGGCTCTTGATAGTTCCGGCATTATTTATGCAAAAGATCAGAGCATTTTGGGAATTGAAGGGCAGTTAACCGATCTTGGTGGGCAAGAGGAATCTTCGCCTGGGAAAAGCAGCTGACCCTTAAAGAGGCCAGGACAAGGGCGCTTGCCAGGCCCACCCTGCGCGACCTCATAAAAAAACATGGGCTGAAAGGCTGAAACCTTGTATCTGCTCACAGGGTACCGCATCTACGGCGTTGTCAGACGTTTGAAGTACAGGAAGTACGTCTGCGCCTCCTCCGCTTTGTATCTGCAGCACCCTGCAAGCAGATACTGGAGAATTTACAAGGACTTATTGAAAAGCTAGAAACCTTGAACTCTTGGGCTGTTAAAAAATCTGACGGTATAGGGAGCAGACCGTGGTTCCCCTATGTTGTCCCTTTTGCAGTCTTTATAATCTTTACAGGTATCGGGCAGTATCTTCCTGAAAAGGCACACTGCATTTATTCCTTGAAGACTGTAACGGTCGGTCTTCTTCTTTATCTTTTCAGGGATTCGTTCAGACATGATTTTGCAGGCAGCCTCAACCCAGATGTCTT
The DNA here is from genome assembly GCA_027028245.1 of Deltaproteobacteria bacterium. GTDB lineage: Bacteria > Desulfobacterota > Dissulfuribacteria > Dissulfuribacterales > QOAL01 > QOAL01. The sequence continues at coordinate 505 of JALVJO010000083.1, read as the reverse complement.
GGCTGAATCGGTTGCTGCAGGCCTGATAGTGCTTGCAGTCTGGATACTTTCAGATGATTTTCTCCCCACCCTCGGGACCCCATCTGGCTTCACTCCTGGAGGCTTCGGTCTTTCAAAAGGCCATGAAATGCTCGATACTGCCTTTCGGGTTCTTGGAGCCGCTGTCGTGGTACCTGTAATGGAAGAACTTTTCTGGCGTTCCTTCCTTATGAGATACCTGATTGATGTCGATTTCAAATCCGTACCCATTGGCACCTTTACCTGGTTTTCCTTTTTGGGTGTTGCCGTTGTCTTTGGTCTCGAGCATTACCGGGTTGCCCAGGGCATTTTTGCAGGTGTAGTTTACGGACTTCTTGTAATACGCCGGAAGAATCTGATGGGCGCAACAGTTGCCCACAGCGTCACCAACCTGGGGCTCGGTATATATGTTCTTGCCACTGGAAGCTGGGACTTCTGGTAAAACTTATTTTCCTATGCAGAGTCTTTCTTGTCGGTATGCCCAGGG
>JALVJO010000082.1 GCA_027028245.1 Deltaproteobacteria bacterium | reverse complement strand
GCAACGCTTCCAAGAAGGAAGATGATTTGCTTCCTGAGGTTTACATCACCTGCCCGAAGGGCCTTGAGCAACAGGGGAATGGCCTTGTGCCTCTCCTTGAGTAGCAGGCCCGGATTTTCCAAGTAGCACTTTGCCTGGCTTATTACTCTTTGGGCCAAGTCAAAGGGTATTACCGGTTTTTTCAATGTCTTACATCAAACTCCAGGTCGAATTTGACACCCTTTTCCTTTGAAACCAGTGAAAGCGCAAGGGTGCCCACCTCGGTCACCTCAGCCTGGAGGGTGACAGGTATTACAGTTCCAGGCTCAATGCCAGGCGCTTCCATCTTTGTCCGAAGGGTACTAACTGGCTCTATTTCATGGTCCTTCCAGGAATCGATAAGATCCCCAGGCTGGTCTTCTGGTCTTTGGCTTGAGCCCATGAACTGAAACTCCACCTCCTGGCCAACAACCAGACCGAATTCCTTTTCAGGAATATCCACAACAGTTCCTTCCTCGAGCCCCTTTGGCACAACACAAAGGGCCTTTATCACAGGAGGCATTCCAGGGATGGCAAGCCCTGAAGATTCAACGGCGATGTAGTAGGATCTTGGAATTCCCCCGCGTATCTTTATACCCTCACCCATCTGGACAAGGCCAAAGTGGGTAGCACCACGGGAGACGGCAAGATCAAGATCCGTCCCCAGAAGCTCCTTCGGGGCCTCTTCCCCATTGACCCAAGAGCCCAGGATAGACATGACCCTCTGTCTTAGGACAGTGGCCTTGAAAACACCGCCATTGAAAAGAACTGCAGTGGGTCTGACCGGGCCGTCCATTCCAAGGGCCTCACCCTGAACAGTCAAGAATCTTGCAAGGTGCCTTGTAACTCCGGTATCACTACAATAGGGAAGACCCAACTCCTTAAGACCAAGTGCCTTTCTCTCAGCAGGCATGTCTGTTACCTGGCACTCAGGGAAAAAGCCGTCTAGTATGATACGGGTCACGAGTTCCCGGCTGAGACTGGTCCTTATGGTGCCTCCCACCAGTCCGGACCCTCGCCCAGGGATCACCACTGGTACTTCATCAAGCCCTTCGTCCGCAAGTAGCTTTTCCTTGGCAAGTCTCACGTTGTTCCAGAGGCTTTGGAACTGACCCTGATCCAGTTTATGCCCCTTCTTTTTGAGCTCCTCAAAGAGTACGTGGGTAAGGGTGAGATCCATGTTGTCTCCACCAAGGAGCAGGTGCTCGCCAACAGCAAGCCTTTCAAGGGTGAGAATGTTATCCCTGTTCTCCACCTGAATAAGGCTGAAATCCGACGTTCCGCCTCCAACATCCACCACAAGAATGATGTCTCCTGGCTCTACCTGTTTCTTCCATTCGTCTCCCATTTTGCTTAGCCAGGCGTAGAATGCCGCCTGGGGCTCTTCAAGGAGAGTGACATTTGAAAGCCCTGCTGAGTTTGCAGCCTGAACGGTCAAGTCTCTGGCAACTGCATCAAAGGAGGCAGGAATGGTGATATAGACCTTCTGATCCTCGAGGTTAAGGCCTGCCTCTTTACC
>JALVJO010000081.1 GCA_027028245.1 Deltaproteobacteria bacterium | reverse complement strand
CCATCAACAGAATGAACCGCCCGCTGCCCTCAAGGCGTAAAGTACGCAAAGCTTGGCAGTGAGGCTGCAGACCATCGTGTTTTTCGTGGTGAGCCATCCCGATCTGAAAAGGTTTTTTAGTTGTGTGTCAAGTGAGCACATGCGAACGTGTGGCCAACAAAATGCTTTAGAACCAGCGCACTTTTCCACATTGTCAAAAGGTCCCCATCAAAAAATGAGGAAAAAAACCGATGAAAAACATAGCAGTAATAGGCACTGGATACTGGGGTAAAAACCTGGTGCGCAACTTTCATTCCTTAGGTGCGCTTCATACCGTCTGCGATGTTAATCCGGAAGTTGTAAAGTCCTTTTGCAAGCAATATCCGGGGATCAACGGTGTAATGGCATTCTCCGAGATCCTTTCCAATCCGGAAATCAAGGGAGTGGCCATTTCTACGCCAGCAGCCACCCATGCCGCTCTCATAAGGGAAGCCATCCTGGCCGGAAAGGATGTATTTGTAGAAAAACCATTGTGCCTCTCCGAGGAAGAGGGAAAAGTACTCGTGGCTCTGGCAGGGGAGCATGGCCGCATCCTCATGGTTGGCCACCTGCTCTGGTATCATCCAGTCGTACTCGAGCTCAAGAAGCTCGTAGACCAAGGGGTACTTGGCAGAATCCGCTATATTTACTCCAACCGGCTTAACCTGGGTAAGCTCCGGCGGGAGGAAAATGTCCTCTGGTCTTTTGCTCCGCATGATATCTCTGTCATTTTGGGGCTGACGGGCGAGATGCCGGAATCCATCCGTGCCCAGGGCGGCAACTTTCTTCACCAGCAGATCGCCGACACCACGGTCACTTTGCTCAATTTTGCCAGCGGTATCCGGGCCCATATCTTTGTTTCATGGCTGCACCCGTTCAAGGAACAGAAACTTGTGGTGGTGGGCGACAGGCAGATGGCCGTATTCGACGATACCCTGCCATGGGAGGAAAAACTGCAGTTGTATCCACATTCCATCGAGTGGAGTGAGAATGTACCGGTTGCCCACAAGGCTGAGGCTAACCTGGTGGAAGTAGCCCAGGATGAGCCGTTGAGAGCGGAATGCGCTCACTTTCTGGAGTGCATTGCCTCGGGGGCCAGACCGCGCACTGACGGTGCCGAGGGGCTGCGGGTTCTGAAGGTCCTCAATGGATGTCAGCGATCCATGGAGCAGCAGAAAAAAGTGCTGGTTACACAAATAGATGCCCTGCCTTACGAGGCCCATCCCACAGCGGTGATCGACCAGGGTACTGAAATCGGCCGGGGAACGAAGATCTGGCATTTCTCTCATGTCATCAGGGGTTCCAGGATCGGCTGCAATTGCAGCATCGGCCAGAACGTGGTCATCGGCCCCAATGTCACCATAGGCAATGGCTGCAAGATTCAGAATAATGTCTCAGTCTATGAAGGCGTGGAACTGGAAGACAACGTATTCTGCGGCCCCAGCATGGTGTTCACCAACGTCTATAATCCCCGCTGTGAAATTCCGCGGAAAAACGAATATAAAAAGACAATTGTCAAAAAAGGGGCAACCATAGGCGCAAATGCCACCATTATAGGCGGAATCACCATTGGCCAGTACGCCTTTGTTGGCGCCGGAGCGGTGGTCAATCGGGACGTTCCTGATTATGCTCTTGTCGTCGGTAACCCGGCAAAACAGATAGGCTGGATGAGCCGATACGGCGAGCAGATGGCCCTGCCGCTCAGCGGCTCGGGCGTTTACGAATGCCCCTATACTGGGGAACGATATGTGTTGCAAGATGGTGTCGTCTCACTCAAAGCCATTTCGCAAGGAAAAAGGAACAATCCTTAGTGCTATCGCGTCTCTATGTAAGGCAAAGGAGATAAGATTATGCAGATAGAAGCAATTTATAAAAATGGCATACTTATTCCACTTGTCCCTTTGAAGTTAAAGAAAAAACAAGGCACGGTAAAACTTGTTATTCCAGATGAGCAGGTTGAGCAGGTGCCAGAAAAACAGAGCAAATTAAGGGAAAGAATAAATGCCATACTTGGTGAATACGGTCACCCCCGTCCATCCAGAACGCCGGAAGAAGACAAGGCTGTCTGGCAAAGACATCTTGAAGAGAAATACGCAGTATGAAGCATCTCCTGCTGGATATCAATATAGTTCTGGACCTGTGGTTGCAACGTGGTCAATACGAATCTATTGAGGAACTGATAGAAAAGTGTGATGAGTTCCGGGTAAAGTTGTGGTTCTCATCGTCCAGTCTCGGGATTATCGAATATATCCTTATCAGGGAACTGAAAAAGGAAGGAGCGTCAGAAAATCGTGCAAAAGGTATAGCAAGAGAGTTGCTTTCTCTGTTGCTGGAAAATGTCTCACTCCTGAGTAATTATGGCTTTGAGCAGTACTCTGCCATTCAGAAAGCCAACGACCTGGAAGATGCACAAATAGCCCTATCGTTTAACAGCATCCATGGACCAAAAAGAATTGTCACCCGCAATGCATCTTTTGACACACTTGGTTTGGTGAAGACGTGCACCGTTCAAGAAGCCTGTAAGTGGATAAACAACAAAGATACCACGGGACAACTGAATTTTATCGATCTCAAGGCCCAGCAGGATGCCATCCAACCCCAGCTCGAAAAGACCATTCAAGCAGTCCTTCACCACGGCCGCTATATCCTCGGTCCAGAAGTGCCGGAACTGGAAAGGCGGCTCTGTGAATATACAGGCGCAAAGCATTGCATAGGGGTCTCAAGCGGTACCGATGCCCTGCTCATGTCTCTCATGGCCTGGGGTGTCGGCCCCGGTGATGCAGTTTTCACGACGCCCTTCACGTTTATTGCCACGGCAGAAGTAATTCAGCTCCTCGGAGCAACTCCTGTCTTCGTGGACATCGACCCCAAAACATTCAATATCGATCCGGCCAGATTAAAGCTGGCAATCCAGGCTGTAAAAGAGAATAACCCGGAAATTCACCCGTTGCCTGAGTCCTCGCCCCTCAGTCCCAAGGTGGTAGTGCCTGTTGACCTCTTTGGTCTGCCGGCTGATTACGATCCCATCATGCAGCTTGCAAAAGAGCATGACCTGTTTGTCCTGTCTGACAGTGCACAGGGATTCGGTAGCGAATACAAGGGGCAACGGTCCGGTACCTACGGCCACGCAACAGCTACCAGTTTCTTTCCTGCCAAGCCCCTCGGATGTTATGGTGACGGCGGGGCGATCTTCACCGATGACGACGGCCTTGCCGGCGTCCTCGAATCCATCCGGATGCATGGCAAAGGCAGAGACAAGTATGACAACATAAGAATAGGCCTGAACGCCAGGCTTGATACGATCCAGGCAGCGATTCTCTTGCCGAAGCTTGAAATATTTCCCAGGGAACTCGGGAAAAAACAACGGATAGCGGAAGAATACACGGAATTGCTTATTCGTCACAACCCGGCACTGGGTCTTCCCTTCGTACCTGATGACTGCAGGAGTGCCTGGGCCCAGTATTCCGTGCTGGCCAAAGATTCAGAAACCAGGTCCTGGGCCCAGCAGGCCCTCAGGGACGCCGGAATCCCCTCCATGGTTTACTATCCCCGGCCCCTGCATATGCAGACTGCCTTTTCGCATTTGGGCTACAGGCCCGAGGATTTTCCAGTATCTCTTGAAACATCCGAGCGGATCTTCAGCCTTCCCATGCATGCCTATCTGCAGGATGAAGAAATCCTGGATATCGTGAAGACGATCAGCATGGCGGAAGCCTGAAGAACAGGCCCATCAACAGAATGAACCGCCCATCCGCTCTCAGCGGATTCAAGACACAAAGTATGCAAAGCAAGACATTGTGTCCGCCGGGTGTCGTCCCAACAGGCAAGAGGACTTGTTCCGTCCATTCGTGTGCGTTAAGTGAGCAAATGCAGATGGCTGGCTGATAAAATGGTATAAGACCGAAATTTCCATCATCCATTAAAATATGAACATAAAACGCCCTCATGACAGCTTCTTTAAAAAGCTCATGAGAGATCCAGACGCTTTAAAGGATTTTCTGAAAGGTTTTCTTCCAGAGTCTCTGTCTGAAAGGATTGACTATGATTCAGTCAGGGTCATAGATACCGAGAAGACAGACCGGAAATACAGAAAGCTCTATCTCGATCTGTCAGTGGAGTGCAGGATCTCCGGTGAGGAGTCAGAAATCTACATCGTCTTCGAGCACAAGTCCTACCCAGACCGGTTCACCCTTATCCAGATGTTGAATTATCTCTCAGTGGTGTGGGAAGATAATATCAAAAACAAAGAACGATTAAGGCCGATAATACCTGTTGTCTTTTATCATGGCCCCAGGAGGTTCAATCTGCCCACAGAGTTTGCGGATTATTTTGAGGTAGATGAAGTTATACGGGATTTTCTTTTAAATTTCAAAATTGTACTTTTTGACACAAACAGGCATACGGATGAAGAGATTCTGCACGCATGCGACAACTTTTATCTTGCTGCTTCGCTGCTTGCAATGAAGCATATTTTTAAGGATATCGAATCATTCAAGCCGATTTTCAGACATATCGTCCAGCTGGACAGGGACCATTTTCTGATGGTGCTTCAATATGTTATAATGACAAAGGACTTTCAGGAAGAAGAACTTGAAGAGATAATAAAAAAGGCAGGAGGTGACACAATGCCTTCATTAGCACAAAAATGGATAGACCAGGGTATGCAGAAAGGTATGCAGAAAGGTATGGTCCGGGAAGCTCGGGAGATGGTGCTTGACGCCCTTGAGACCAGATTTGGAAACTACCCCGAAAATCTGAAAGAAAGGATTATTCAGATGACGGACAGGGACAAACTGAAGGAGATACTCAGGCTTATATTGAAGGTTCAGAGGATAGAGGAG
>JALVJO010000080.1 GCA_027028245.1 Deltaproteobacteria bacterium | reverse complement strand
GTATTCTTTGCCATCTCGCCGCCCATTGCATCTATCTCGCAGACCAGATGCCCCTTGGCAAGACCCCCTATGGAAGGATTACAGCTCATGGCTGCTATGCAGTCGAGATTGATTGTAAGGACGCATGTCCTGGCCCCAAGACGTGAAGCCGCAAGGGCCGCCTCGCAGCCGGCATGACCTGCGCCTACAACTATGACATCGTATCTAACGGGATGAACCGACACGGTATTTTCAGCCCTTTACCTCTTCCCAGATATCATCGAGCTCCCGGGGAGTAAGCTCTGAAACCTTTCTGCCTGATTCTGAAACCCGGTCTTCCAGCTCGTAAAAACGCCGGCTGAATTTATCCAGGGCCTTTTTCAGGGCATCCTCAGGGTTTATTCCCAGCTTTCTTGCAAGGTTGGCTGCAGAAAAAAGGACATCCCCCACCTCTTCTTCCACCTGTTCCAGGGCTCCCTTATTAGAAGCCTCTTTCAACTCGTCTATCTCCTCTTCAAGCTTTTCCAGGACAGCTTCTGCATTCTGCCAGTCAAAGCCTACCCTGGAAGCCCTTTCCCCCATGCGGAAGGCCCTCTGAAGGGACGGAAGGGAGCGGGGAAGGTCCCCCAAGGCGCTTTTACGTTTTCCCTTTCCCTCAGCTTCACTGGCCTTAATGGCCTGCCAATTGGCTATTACATCAGCCGATCCGCTGACTTCCACGTCCCCAAATATGTGGGGATGACGCCTTATCATCTTCTGCCTGATCTTTTCCATGGCGTCTTTCAATGTAAATTTCCCGTCTTCTTCATATAGATCTGCCAGGAAAAGGAGAAGAAAAAAAAGATCCCCCAGCTCCTCGCAGGCATCAGCCGATGATCCCTGTTCTACGGCTTCTGTCAGCTCGTGGGCCTCTTCGAGAATGTACTTTTTTATGGTTTCAGGTGTCTGCTCTCTGTCCCAAGGGCAGCCGTCAGGCGCCCTGAGTCTTCGGAGCACATCTATTAATGACATGAACTCCTGGATCATAGGTTGATACTTTTCATCCTTTTTGTTCAAAGGTCTGTCTCCTGAATGATAATGTACCGGGAGCATTCCCGGTTTGTCCCCTATTTGTACCACTGGCAAGGAAGGGAGTATTTCTTGAAAGGCTTCACCACAAGGAAGCCAACTTCAGCCGCATTCAAGCCACTGAGATTGGTGATGTCTGTATCCCGGAAAAATTTGAAATCTGCACAGCGGCTTGATGAACCTTGAAAGAAATACGCCTTCTTTGCCCTTCCTCGTCCTTCTTGTTCCGGGGACAAACCGGGAATGCTCCCTAATGTACCTGCATCAATTGCATGATCCCGGATAAATTTTCATCCTCACTTGCCAATTGCAGGATATGGATTAAAAAATACCCTGCTGTTCAAAGATAGAAAATCTTTTTCAGAAAAGGAACCAGAAATATGATCACTCTCCTGGACTACGGTGCCGGAAACGTCAGAAGCGTGGTAAATGCCCTGGAAGGCCTGGGCGCCTCGGTAAAAACTGTTGAAAGACCCGAGGACATACTTTCAGCG
>JALVJO010000079.1 GCA_027028245.1 Deltaproteobacteria bacterium | reverse complement strand
CACACAACTAAAAAACCTTTTCAGATCGGGATGGCTCACCACGAAAAACACGATGGTCTGCAGCCTCACTGCCAAGCTTTGCGTACTTTACGCCTTGAGGGCAGCGGGCGGTTCATTCTGTTGATGGACCTGATTAGATGAAGTTATAAGATTGAGAACTGTTTCAGTATGTCCGCCAAATCCGGATGTTTTTCAGCGTAATTACGCAGTACCTCGAAAAGCGACTCCAGCCTTTTTTTGTCAGACATAATGTCATTTTCTATCTTTTTCACCTTATCTTCAAAGGGTCTGACCATGGTTCTCCTGTCCCATATGGCAAATCCTATAGTAACGGCCACAATGGCAGCAAAGGCTCCAACGATAGCCATCATCAGGTTCTGCAGCGATTCGAAGCGTTTGTCAACCTGTTCGAAGCGCTTATCAACCTGTTCGAAGCGCTTATCAACCTGTTCGAAGCGCTTGTTCATATCCTGTCTTAATTCATCGATGCGTTTGTCGACCTGCTCAAAGCGCTTGTCAATTTGCTCAAAGCGCTTGTCGACCTGTTCAAAGCGCTTGTCGACCTGATTGAGGCGTTCATCGATGCGTATCAGCAATTCTCTATCTTTCTGTGTGAAGGAATCGCCACCTGCCTTCGCTGAAGAAATAGCGAACGCATTGAAAAAACAGGTAATGGCAAACAGAAAGACCACGGCGTTTTTCATGGACGAGGGCTCCTTCTCTTATCTGTTTTATTATTCTAAACAGGGATGGGCATAAGGGCAACCATGGCGGAAGGAAAGTTCCAGGGCATTTTATCAGCCGGCCGCCTGCATTCGCTCACTTGACGCACACGGACGGATATGGACAAATCCTCCCTGCCTGTCGGCAAATCTTTTTTCCCTGGACCCGTTTGGACGAAAATGACAAGCTACCGCCCTTTGGGTGCATTTCGCCTGCAGCCGCCGGGAGGATATGCAGAGACCTGGAAATTTTAACCAGATAGATGGATAATCAGGCCGAATTATCCGTGTAAACAAGATTCTTGGCCTGTACCTCATCATATAGAAGTCTAAGAAAAGCTCAACACATTGTCTTGACAAAACGATTCAGTGATTCTGCAAAATCCTTAAAGGCATCTCCTCTCCTGAGACGTATTTCTTCTGGTTTCTTTCCACTCTCCACACTATGATCCAGCATCAGCCGGATCTTATAAATAGGTCCTGCAATCTTATGAGAAACAAATATGCTCAAAACGCTGAGAATACAGGCGGTCCCCAGGCCGTAAAATACCAGCCGCATTGAAACCGCATGGTACATCTTCGAAATGTTTACCCCGTGGAATTCCGTGAGTACTGCTTGCCAGACTGCATAATACACAGCCCAGCCGGAAAGTGCCGCCACTACAAGCAGACAGATGAAAAACCGCAGTGCAATACCTATTTGTACCTTTGAATTTACAAGATAATGTCTTCTAATTTGACGCTTGCCCATTTTTATTGCCCCTGTGTTCCAATGAGTAAAGCCAGACCCCCGTTTTCTGTCCCGACCACAATATCATATATACCATCATGATTCCAATCCACAGCAGATGCACTTAAAGCCGCATCCGGTAATATTGCCTCAGGAACAGGAAGGATGGTCTTTTTAAAACTGATTTGGTCACCTTCTCCGGATTTTATCCATACACACAGTCGGCGGGAAATATCCTGCCCCAAAAAATCAGGTTCGCCGTCATTGTTCCAATCGCAGACACTTACAGGAGAGGCAGTGTTTGAATCGGCCAGGACATAGGCCGTGCCAGGACCTGGATACCTCGGCAGGATATCGCTTCCCTGGTTGACGAATATATGGACCTTTTGTTCTCCCTGAACCCTGAGAAAAACATCCTTGTTATGATCCCCATTCCAGTCAAGAAAACCAAAACTTTTGACGTTATCATAACCCTCAGGAAGCTCAACCACCGCTTCGGGACTGGTCTTCCAGACTGTACTGTTGCATTCGAATATGTGAATCCTGCCGTCCTGCCTTAAAGGGGCAGCTACTTCGTACTCAAAGTCCCCGTCATAATCTATGAGAAACAGCTGGCCGTCAATTTCTGCTGCCTCGGCAGGCTCTCCATCAAATTGAAAATTCAACGAGGTCGCATTCCATCCATTTTCTTCGTTTCCTGCAAAACTCTTCAGCAAATAAGGACTGTGGTCCGGATAGCTGAGTATAATCTCATAATTGTGATCGAGGTCCGCGTCCGCTGTAAATATATATGGCATTTCATGAATTCCATCTATTGGCAAAACATCGATATGATGAGAAGAAAAAGCTTTAACAGCATGAAAAGGCTGAAGCGGAAGCACAATGGTATCCTGATCTTCCGGAAAGGATAAAATGGCGTTTGACTGCATGTATCCATCTTTCCGCAGCGTAACAGGCAGATACAGATCCGGTTCCATAACCTCGTAGATAGTTACGGCCTCATTTGTGAAATAGATACCAGGATAGGAGGGGGTGCCCATGATGAACAGCTCTCCGCCTTCAGGCTCTGTGGTTACAACTACCGGCTCCTGTCGTACCTCAAACTGCTGTGAAAATGAATTCCCCGCATAATCTGTGGCAGTAACCCTTATAAGATTGGTGCCAATTTCGAGTGGAATCGTCACATCCCAGGTCTTTTCTGCAAAATCAAGGACCGCCTTTTCACCATTTACCTCAACAGCCGCAAGGTTGCTGTCTGCAAAACTGCCGCTCAGATGCAGCACCTTTCCATGAATTGTGCGATCCTGTTTCACAGGAGAAATGCTCAGGCCAGGCTTGGAACAATCACATATGACCGTAAGCTTTTCATCGGAAAAGGAAGACTCATTACCGGCAGGCCCGACCGCCTTTACCCTGAACGAATATGTATAGCCATCACGGGTTGGAATCTTACAACGTGCCTCGCGGGAGGTAAGATAGGTAACCCATGAAATCGTGTTTGCAGGCCCCGCAAGTTCCTTTGTGGTAGTGACCTCTATAACGTAATGATCAACAACGCCCCTTGAGGGCGGATCCCAGGCAAGAGTTGCCTCACTGCCTTTAAAGAAGACCACGGAACTTTGAATGGCCTGCAGTTCAAAAAAAGGCCATATAATTAGAGCAGCAAGCGCGCTCAGGCTTGCTATGCGCAGGAGATTCCACCCTGGAACTGCGCATAATATTTTAAGCAGCTCTTGTTTTAGTTTTTCCATGAAGCCGTCTCATTCTTTGTGGAAAGGGTCTGCTGGTGAAAATAATTTCTGGAATGATCTCTATCTTTCTTTTTATCGTCATGGTCACCATCAAAATAAACATTGCCTCAGAAATCCTGCAGATGGTCCATTTAATTAGTCCCATTCAACATGCTCGCTATAATCCTGGATGCTTCTTTACAAAGACATGGCAGGCCTTTGACAATTCGACCGTGATCATGCTTTTCAAACGCCAAGCAAAATAATTTATTTTATAGATTCAAGAGATTGACCTTAAAACAATGCCCAAAGATATTCGCCCAGATGGCCAGGCGTTCCAACAAAAAAAATGTTCGGCATGCCGGATTTAAGTATAATCTCATTACAAATAAGAGGCACGTTTCTACGTGATAAGTATCGTCATTGCAAAAAATAAAAATCTGACAGGTTTTCCCCTATTGCCTTTTGATAGAAACATAGTATATATTTTAAAAATAATGTGCAAGATATGTTAGTTATTCCATATTAATGGCAACTTTGGTATGTTTTTTTACAGAAACGGGGTTTAACAATGCTGAGAAGAATATTGCTGTTGCAGGTGCTGGTCTATTTCTTGTTGGGTCTTTCTAACATTGCTACAGCGGCATATTCTGATTATTCCGGGCCGTGGCAGACAACAGATACTCAATCCAGTACTTACACCATTTCGTTCTTGGGTGATCTTTCCTCCGGATGGTCATTCGGCGTCTATGATATTGGTGCCGGAATCAGTCCTTCGACACTTGTGTTGATAGACCAGTCCAGCACTTATGCCACCTTTTTTGTCAACAACCATGTCCTGAATGTAACGCAGGGACTGTCCAGCGGACAAAATTTTGCCTTGAGTTCTTCCAATGACTGGTTCGGCTTCTATTTCTCCGATGGTTCGAGCAACTATTATACTTATCAGTTCGACAGTGCCGGCCCTGTAAACCAGTGGCTGTTGAAGATGTCAGACTCTTATAATGCAGGCGGGCCGGTCATTGCTTCCGACGTTGCACCAGTTCCCATACCTGGTGCTGTGTGGCTTCTGGGTTCCGGACTTTTAGGCCTGATAGCAATTCGGAGAATATGACCGGATAAATAGAGTAAAAAAAACCAGACCATTCTAAACGCCCGGTATGAGAAAAACTTCGCCGGGTTTTTTGTCTGCTCTAGAAGTTTTTATGAGGCGGCCTTCACCTTCAACCCGGCCAGATTCGTGATCTCCCTTGGCAGGGATTAAACCTGAATTACTCAGCTGGCAAATTTGCCGAAAATGCAAGAATGTCTGTAGAAAACAAAACCAAATCAATGCCTGAAGGGAAAATTCTTCTTCTCGGCTCAAGGATCAAGATAACAAACCTGCCAATAAAGGAGGTGTCCATGATGGCCCAGGGCAGCCTGCCTGCCTACGGCTATAACCCGGCTGACTTCATAGAGCTTCTTGCAGGTCGGGTGACCATCGAAGAGGGACGCCTTGAAGAGTGCCTGACCTGGCTGTCATCCTTTCTCACCACAACGGAACTTGCACCAAGGATTGATACAGTGTCCTACGGAGAGGAAAGGGAAGTATTCCAGATCTTCAACAAGATGACAGAAAACAAGGATGACCCTGATCACGGCTGGTTCATGGTTCGCCAAATACTGCCCCCTGGAGGCAGGCCGCCCAAGCCGGAAAAGGTCAGGATGACCGGGGAAAACAAAAAGAAACTTTCCGGCAACAGGGGAATAATCGTTGTGGATGACAGCGGAAATCCTCCCCGGATCGCATCGGAGCTTAAAACAAGAAATCCAGGTGCCTGGGCCATGGCCCTGGGCATTACCCCGGCCAACTGGAACCAGTGGGCAGAGACCTTTGAAGAAAATTTTCTCCTTTTCTGCAGGCTGTCAGACCTTGAAACCACCCGCATGGAGATGGACAGTGCCATGGTCTGGGAATCCCTGGTTGCAATGTGCATCAGGGCCCTGAAATCCCAGGAGGTGGGGCTCTGGGACCAGGCCTCTTCCAGGTTCAAGTGCCATATAATCGTGGAGATGTTCCCCAATGCCGTCTTGTACGTTGGCCCTACGCGCATCATGTTCCGCCACATGGAAGGCAGGCTGCCGGAAAAGGGTTCCAACCGGAAACTTGGCTCTGTACCCTGTTTTGACACCCTGGTGACTGCCATGCTGGCACGGGATGCCCTGAGGCTTGATCACATCCCGGCAGAAAGGAGTTTCTTTTTCGATCTCTCAAAGAGGGTGCTCCTCAACTGGGCACTGCTGCGGAAAAAGGGTTATTACTTCAACGGATGCCTGGAATTTCCCAACCTGGATTTTTCCTCAAACTATCCCCTTGGCGCATCCTGTTCATTCATTGAGACATGCACAGACCCGTGCTTCTTCGAACTGCCGCCCTACAACCCGGAAATGGACAAGCTGCTGGAAAGGGTATCGTGCCAGAGGTGGAACAGGAGCAGGAAAGCGGCCATACGCACCTTCTTCAGCAACGTGGTGAGAAAGTGCAGGCCCAGTGCATCTGAAGACTGGCATAAACTCGGCTATATCGCGGTCATCCTGCAGGTGCTGAAGAACCTCAAGGAAGAGGTCAATCGCAATAACGGGTTCAAGGATTTAAGGATGTTTGAAATCGGACATCTTCGCACCACAGATCCGGCAGAAATAGCACCAGTGGCAACGCTGCAGGCCGTTTTGAACAGCTATGTACTTAGAGATATATGTAAAAGGCCCCTTTGTATAGGCGTATTCGGCCCGCCAGGCTCTGGCAAATCCTTTGCGGTAAAAGAGGTGGCAAACGTAATCTCCAGGAATTTTTCCGAGAATCCCTTTGAATTCTTCGAGTTCAATCTAACCCAGTTTTCAGGCCCGGAGGAGATTAACGCGGCCATAGATCTGGTCAGGGCAAGTGTTGCCAAGGGCAAGGTGCCTGTGGCCTTCTGGGACGAGTTTGACTGCCGCTATGACGGGCATGAATTCGGCTACCTGCGCTACTTTCTCCCGTCCATGCAGGACGGGGTCACCTACGTACACGGCATTCCCAGGTATATTGGAAGAAGCGTATTCGTGTTCGCAGGAGGCGTGAAGGATTCCTATTCCAGGATGGAAGCACTCCTTAACCAGGATGATGCAGATGCCACAAGGCTGGTCAAGGCCCTGAAGATTCCGGATTTCATGTCCAGGCTCAGGGTGGTCCTTGACATTGACGGCATAGAGATTCCAGATGAACTTCTCCGCGACTCGGCAAGCGACTCCGAGCTGGAAGAGCTCAGGAGGATACTGCTGAAACGCGCCTTTATCATTGCCCACCAGATGAACAGCCATTGGAAGAAGGCAGCCAGGAAGACCTCCGGGCTCCTTCTGCGGCTGCTGATTGCAAATTACAAATACGGGGCAAGGAGCGTGGAGGCGGTAATAGAGGCAAGCCAGGCAGCAGACAGGCTCGTCTACGGCCTTCCTGAGCTCATCACCCCGCCGAGTGCCAGGATCCACGCAGAGTGGAAGGTAGACCTTGAAAGACGCGTTGACAGGGTCAGGAGAGAACTGGGACTAAGGGGCATCTGGTAAAATCCTATATCAGTGCCCGGGACTGGGAAAGGCCCTGTTCTGTAAAGAAATCAGATCCTTTTCGATAGCTGCTGAAAGCTGAGCAAGGGCCCTGTTCATTGCTTCCACAGTATGTTCAGTGGTACTCCCTGCGGCTTCTGAGGCAAAAGAGGCCCTTTTTTCAACCAGGGGAATATCTTTTCCAGGTGTGGAAATGGTCCATTCGGCATCCAGGATCACCTTGCCGTCTGAATGTTCCTCAAAACCGTAACAGTTGATTATTACCCTGTATCCTGTAAAGCCGCCCTCAAGCGGGGTATTAAGCGAAAAGGGACGGGCCGCAAAAAACCCCAGGCTCTTCCGGTTGATCTGCGTTGACACCACCCTCTCTATTCCCCTTTCCAGGGGTTCGGCCCACCTGCAGCCTTCCGAGAATAAGAGCCTGCTGCCGCTGCTCATCCTGATTATCTGGGGTCTGTCAAGATAGGCAGCCACCTCTACCGGCCCGACTATGACCGGGATGCTCCCGGCCCGGCCTTCAGGGCCTTTAGCCGCTAGTGTCTCCTCGGCAGGAGAAATCTTACTTGCAGCTGAAAGCATGAAATAATCCGGCGGCGGTGAAGGCTTGCCCATAATGGTGCAGGCGCACGACAGCATGAGAGAAAGCGATAAAACAGCCCTTGTAAAAAAGACAGTCTTGGTTTTCATGTCCGGGTTGGTTCCTTTGATTCTTGGGTTAGCTTCCATGCCCCCTCCCCTTTATCACAATGTCAGGCTGGGCGGAGATTGAATCTGCAAGGATTCTGAGAGAACGGGCTGCTCCTGCAACCTCCCGCACCATCTTTTTCAATTCATAGCGTTCCGGCGAGTCAGGACTTGTCATGCTGTCCAGCTGTCCTACCAGGTGCTCCGAGGCAGCAAGCAGCTTCCTGGATGAATCCGACAAGTCCTCCAACTGCCTGGAGAGCATATCCAGTTTCTTATCAGCATTTCCCACAAAGGTCCGGGTGGCATTGCTTGCACTTCCAATACTCTTCATGGTTTCGAGAAAGGACGGCGTCAGCAGTTTTATATCCTGTCTAAGCTCGGTCACCGAGGCATGCAGGGTATCTATGGTCTTTGAAATCTTTCCGGATTGAACGAGACTGTCAATCCCTTCAATGATGGATATAAGCTTGTTCACCAGCTTGTCCACCGGGATTTCCTGGAACCTTCTTACAATGTTCTCCACAGTGGAGGGGACTGTGGGTATCTCTACATGCTCCTTGTCCAGGCCGATATAGCGGGCCGGCGCATTGGGATAAAAATCCAGGTCCACCTGGAGCTTTCCGGTAACGAGGCTTTGTATCTGAAGCTGTGCCCTGAGGCCCCTTTTGGCAATAATGTCTTCCATTGTCCTGTTGGTCAGCTCGCTTACCCGGCCGGAACCCGAATATGAAAAGAGACTCTCAGGGTTTATGGAAATATACACCGGCATCTTGAAGCTCCCGGTCTGGGGGTCCATGAGGATCTTGATCTTTTTCACCTGTCCGATGGGCACGCCCCGGAATGTAACCGGGGAGCCGACATCCAGGCCCTTTAGAGAGCTGTCAAAGTAGAGGACAAAGGTCTCTTTCTCAGAGAAAAGGAGGCCGGAGCCGAAAAAGATCAATCCGGCCACAAAAAGGACCACGGCAGCAGTGACAAAGGTGCCTATGAGTACTGCACTGGGTTTTTCAGACACAAACAGCCTCCCTTTTACCCGTCCCCCTGGTGAGGAAATCTATTATCTTGGGATTGGTGGCGTTTTTCAGCATGTCGTGTGGATTCCCGGCGGCAAGCATGGTCCTTTCCTCATTATCCAGGAAAACACCGTTGCTGCCAATGGAAAATATGCTGGCAAGCTCGTGGGTGACCACTACAATGGTTGCTCCCAGACTGTCCCTTATCTCCAGTATGAGGTCGTCCAGAAGCTTGGAGCTGACAGGGTCAAGGCCGGCAGAAGGCTCATCGAAAAAGAGGACCTCGGGGTCAAGGGCCATGGCCCTGGCCAGCCCTGCCCTCTTTCTCATGCCTCCGCTTATCTCTGCAGGATAAAAATCGTCAAATCCCTTGAGGCCCACCAGGCTGAGCTTCAGGGAGGCCAGTTTTCGAATCTGACTGGAAGTCAGGACGGTGTATTGCTCCAGGGGAAGGCTTATGTTTTCAGAAAGGGTCATGGAAGACCAAAGTGCCCCGTCCTGGTATGATACTCCGCATTTTTCCATGAGACTCCACCTGACCTGTTCCGGTACTTCCCAGAAATCCACGTCCCCGAAGATGATCCTGCCCCTGGCAGGCCTCATGAGCCCGATCAGATGCTTAAGAAGGGTGCTTTTCCCGCATCCACTGGCCCCCATGATGACGAATATGTCACCCCTGTATATGGTGAAATTGAGATCCCTCTGGATAACAAAATCCCCGTAGGCCATGGTCAGGTCCTTTACCTGTATGTGTGGGATCCTTTGGCTGCCTGATGTTTTCGATTTATCCATGAGAACTAAATACCCAAAACGTAACATATCACGGTTATCACCGCGCAGACCAGGATTATCCAGACTATGGAGGTCACTACGGCCGAGGTGGTCACCCGGCCCACGGCGGCGGCGCTGCGACCACTTGAAAGACCCTTCCTGCACCCTACAATGGCCACGATCAGACCGTAAATGAAGCACTTGACTATGCCAATAAAAAAATGGGTCATGGGAACCGCTGTCTGGGTCTCGTTGATATACTGCCTGAGGGTAATATCACTGAAACCTGCCCCGACTACGGCACCTCCTGCAATCCCAAGAAGATCGGCATAGATGCACAAGAGCGGCATCATGAGAGCCAGTGCCAGGATTCTGGGCACTACGAGAAAGTCCACCGGATTGATGCCCAGGGTCAAAAAGGCGTCGATTTCCTCATTGACCTGCATGGTGCCGAGTTCTGCCGCATAGGTGGCACCTGTCCTTCCTGCCATAATGATGCCGCACATCATGGCGCCCATGTCCCTGGCCATTGCTATGCCCACAAGATCCGCCACGTATATCTGGGCCCCGAAAAGCTTGAGCTGAACCGTTGCCACAAAGGCCAGAATCAGACCTACCAGAAAACTTACCATGCTCACTATAGGCAGTGCCCGCGCTCCGGCATTCTGGACATAGACAAAAAAATCCCTGTAACGAATCCGGTTTTTACCGCTGAAAAGGGAGATCACACCGAGAACCACCTCGCCCAAGAATTCGTGAAACTCCCTGATATCTTTGAGTAACTTCTGAAATCCCTGGCCCATGCGTTCCAGAAAGGCCTCCTGCGCCTCTTGGGGAATAGCTGCCTCTGACAGTCCCGGACGGCTGGCAAGCCGGATCATGTGATCTGCTCCCTCGGGAAGGCCCGAAAATCGTACCTTTATCCCGTGATCTGTGAAAAAATCCTGGACTGCTGCCAGTATTGAGATGAAATAGCTGTCCCATGCCTGGAGATTCTCTGCGTCTATCACCGCTTCCTGAACGGGCAGATAACCTGCCAGGGATGCCAGAAGGCCTTCAACCTCCATGGATGCCTCTTTGATGGTCCAGGTTCCGCTGAAGCGGATGAAAAGGGCTCCCTCCTCGCCCTTTTCAATGGAAACATTTCCTCCTGAGCCTGCCTGTTCCGGCATTTATTCCAGTCCTTCCTCCCAAGGCCAGTTGTGCCGCTTTTTGAATTTTGGATATCTAAAATAATAACATGGTATCAAGCATCGGCCCTTTGGTGAAGAAAATAAGCGCATAATTTGAGATTATAACAGCCCTGGAACATGGATGACCAGATATATCCAATGATTAAGCCATGTTATTCCTTATTAAATTATACCTTGAATAAAAAAACAAAACTGGTAATTTTAATCGGCCACGGAGGTCTTCCATTGAATATCCCCATATTTTCAAAACATTCTGTAAAAACCCTCATGGTTTTACTGGGCATCCTTTTTTGCCTTTTCTCCATGCTCCCTGTGGCGCCCTGCCTCGGTGCAGATGATCTTCTGGACGTCTTCAAAAAGGCCCAGGCCACTGACCCGGCCCTTAAGGCCGCACTCTCCGACCTGGAAGCCTCCCGTGCAGAGCGGCCCCTTGCCATGTCCAGGCTTCTTCCCCAGCTTACGGCCCTTGCCGGTATCGGCAGATACAGGAAAAACATTTCCGGCATGGCCAGCGGCCACATAGACAAGTATTTCTGGGGGGAGAGCTACAGCGCCACCCTGGTCCAGCCCATTTTCAACGGCCAGGCCTATGTCAGCCTTGACATGGCAGAAAACATGATACAGACCCAGGAAACCGAGGTACTTGCAGTCAGCCAAGACCTCATGGCAAGGGTCTGTGCCGCCTATTTCGGGCTTCTTGATGCCAGGGCAGGCCAGGCAGTGGCAGAGGACAACGTCCAGTTAAGCCACAAGATATACGACCAGGCAGAATCATTTCTCAAGGCAGGCACAGGGGATATCGTATCGGTCAAGGAGGCCAGGGCCAGGCTGGATGCAGCCCGTGCCAGGCTTATAAGGGCCAGGGACATGGTGGCAGTGGCAGAGGAAAATCTTTCCACGCTCATCCACGAAAAGGTCAATGATATCCTGGACGTCAGACCCTTTACTCCAATGGGCCCGGAACCCGATGACATGTCCGCATGGGTGGATGCTGCACTTTCCAACCAGCCCAGGCTGAAGGAGGCCAGGCTGAAGGTTATACTTGCAAGCCAGGAAATTGACTACCAAAAGCGGGAACGCTGGCCCAGGCTGAACCTGGAAGCACAGGCCTCCTACACGGACGGCAGCTTTCTTCCTGACGTCATATATAGAGACGTGCATGGCATGGTTGTTCTCTCGATACCCTTCTATCTCGGGGGCTCCATAGGGGCCAAGACAGAAAGGGCTGCGGCAAAGGCCGTCTCGGCAAGGCATAACCTCCAGCACACCTCAGATGAAATCACCTTCCGGACAAAGCGTGCCTTCCTGCACCTCAAAGACAGCATATCTCACCTGGAAGCAGCGAAACAGGCCCTGGAATCCGCCAGGGTTTCCATGGACGCCACCAACAGGGGATATGAGATTGGGACCAGGAACGTCATAGATGCGGTCAACATGACCGACAGATACATCATTCAAAAACATGCATACATGACTGCCCTTTATTCCCACATACTCGCCAGGATAAGCCTGAAAAATGCCGCAGGGCTTCTTACAATAAGGGACCTGGAATCTGTAAACAGCCTGCTCAAGAAAGCCGGGAGCGAAAATGATCACCAATGAAAAGAAAAAGAAGGCAGCAGTTGTAATCCTGCTGATTCTCATAGCATCAGCAGCCTTTCTCTTTTACCAGAAGGAGGAAAAAGAAAAGGAAGAACAGGGTATCCTTACCATTTACGGAAACGTGGATATCCGCCAGGTTGAACTTGCCTTTTTCGATGAAGGCAGGATAAAAACCATGCTGGTGGATGAAGGACAGGTGGTCAAGGCAGGCCAGCTTGTTGCAGAGATAGACCCGGTGCGCCTTGAAGCAGAGGTAAAACGCCTTGAAGCCGAAGTTGAAACACAGCAGCAGATAGTGAACAGGCTGCACGCAGGTTCAAGGCCTCAGGAGATAAAAGAAGCTGCTGCAGAGGTCAGGGCCGCAGAGGCAGCACTCAAGGATGCACGCATAACCTTCCAGCGCATCAAGAAGCTTGCCAAGACTCAATATGTATCCAGGCAGCGCCTGGACGATGCCCAGGCGAGGCTGGATCAGGCAGCAGCCAGCCTGGATGCGGCCAGACAGCGCTATGACCTGGCAGTTATCGGCCCCAGGAAGGAAGACATAGCTGCTGGAGAAGCAAGGCTCAAAAGCCTTCAGGCTGCCCTGTCGCATGCCAGGGAAAAACTACAGGACTCCAGGCTCTATGCACCTGCTTCCGGCATTATCAGAGACAGAATACTCGAGCCTGGAGACATGGCATTTCCAGAAAAGCCTGTCTACACCCTTGCCCTTACAAATCCCCTCTGGGTCAGGGCATTTGTACCCGAGCCCGAACTGGGAAAGATCCAGCTTGGCATGGAGGCAGAAGTAAAGACCGACAGCTTTCCGCATACCACCTTCAGGGGCTGGGTCGGGTATATTTCGCCTACTGCAGAGTTTACCCCGAGAAACGTGGAAACACCGGACCTTAGAACACGGCTGGTCTACCAGGTGAGAATATACGTTTGTAACCATGACAACAAGATGCGTCTGGGCATGCCTGCCACGGTCAAAATTCTGCTGAACCGAAAACCAAAGGCGGGAGACCTTTCACCATCCAGCATCTGCCGGGAAAAATAACATGCGCCCGGAGCCAGACGCTGTTTCTGCCGCCGGAGCCGGCAGCTATGTCCTTTGGACAGATCACATTACCAAGACCTTTGTCTCTGCAAAACAAAAAATAACAGCCCTTGACAACTGCTCCATTGCCGTAAAACCTGGAATAGTAACAGGCCTGATAGGACCTGACGGCGCTGGCAAAACAACACTTATGCGCCTGGCATCAGGGCTCCTTGCACCCGATGACGGGGTCATAAAGGTACTGGGCATAAATACCGCTGAAGATTCCCAAAGGGTACAGTCATCCATAAGATACATGCCCCAGCGTTTCGGCCTCTACGAGGATCTTACCGTCATGGAAAACATGAACCTCTATGCCGACCTTCTGGGGCTTGCACCTGCCGAAAGGCCCCTTCGCTATGAGCGGCTCATGAAGATGACCGGACTTGCCCCCTTTACCGGCCGCCTGGCAGGCAGGCTTTCAGGAGGCATGAAGCAGAAACTCGGCCTTGCATGCACCCTCATAAAGCCGCCCGAGTTGCTGCTTCTGGATGAACCTACCGTTGGAGTCGACCCTGTATCAAGGCGAGAGCTCTGGGACATCGTCTATACCCAGGTGAAGGAACACAACACGAGCGTTCTCCTTAGCACCTCTTACCTGGACGAGGCAGAAAGATGTCATGAGGTGGTCCTCATGC
>JALVJO010000078.1:59453-99789 GCA_027028245.1 Deltaproteobacteria bacterium | reverse complement strand
TGCAGGATTTAGGTTTCCAGCAAAATGCCGGAAACAGAAACCAACAGGGCTGCGGCCATGGCCAGGATATCCTTTGGCGCAAAGCTCAGGTCCTGGAGGCTCCTCGGCACCCCGGACCAGCCCCTTGACATCATGGCCATATGGACTTCCGTGCTGAGGTGATAGGACTTTCCCACAAGCACACCCAGACGTGAGGAAATCCAGCCCTGTTCATCTCTTGTTCCAGCAGGAATCAAACGGCGGCTCTTCCTGGCAAGGAGCATGTTTTCAAGACTCCTTAGAAACAGATGAATATATCTGTAAGTCATGGCAAGCACAAGGATCACTATCCTCGGCACTTTGAGAACGGAAAGACCCTGCAGGAGATCCATCCACCTGGTGGTGAGCACCAGGAGTACGGCCAGGGAAACCGAGACAGCCACACGCAGCACCAGGAGACCTGCGCCCTGGAGGCCCTGTCGGGTAACTGCAATGGTCTCCGGAAGGGCATAAGGGCCCAGATGAACAGGCGTGTCAAAGGTAATGAGGGTAAGGATGCTTTCCCCGGGAGTTACCAGGTTGAAGACGGCAGGAAAGGCTACCAGACCAGTGAAAAGCGGGACAAATATCCATACCCTTTTTATGAAGGGCCCAAGGGGCAGGCGGGACAAGAGGGCAAGGAGCAGGCTGAATAAGTAGAAGAAGACAAGGATGGAAAAATTCCTGGAAAAGGCCGCAGAAAGGAGAAGAAGCAGAAAACTGATGAGTTTTGTCCTGGGGTCAAGGGCCTGCAGAAGCCCCCTTTTCGAGGCCAGGTCCATCTGAAAAACAGACTGTTCAATGGCCCTTGTGGTTTCAAGCAGGGTCTTTGCTGCAAAATCTCTTGCCATTTATTTAAACCAGGGGGTGTGAGGACGAGGAAGGCTTGGGAGAAGTCCTTTCAAAAAATTCCGCAGGATGTTTCCATCAATTCTTGGAAGACGTGCTGTTGCCTGAAAGGGCCTTTCCCATGAGCCACGTAAACGCTGCCACAAGACCAATGCCGACAATTGCAGATATGATATATCCTGGAACTTCTCCGATCCCGGGAAGGGTGTAGTCTGGAAGTGGAGCATTCCAGACATCAGACAACCTGCCAAGGCCCTCTGGTATAAACCCGAGGGCCTTTTGAAAGAATTCCCTTCCCCATTCACCCCAGGCATCTCCTGATGCCAAAAGTCCAAGGGGAGAAACCAGGGCCAAGCCGATTAAACCGGTCCAGATTCTGCTCACTGCCTTCATGCTGCAGCCTCCGCCTTGAGATCCACCATGATTTCCGGCATTAATCTTTTCAGAAAGAGAAGCACACCACCTGTAACAAACCCTTCAGCCAAACCCCCGACGGTAAGATGGGCAAACATCATGGCCGGTATCGCATGTGACAGGCCGTAGGGACAATACAGCGGCGTGCCGTCCGGGGAATGAAAAAGCAGGGGCTGAATGCCCAACTCTATTCCGGCAAGAAGCGCCGCCGCATTAATACCCACATACCCGGCTATTGCCGCATAAAGGGCCTGACGGACCGGGCTGGGGTTACCTGCTTTGTTCAGCATGCGCCAGACATAATAGCCAGTGAAAGGCATAACCACTGCCATATTGAAGGCATTGGCACCGAAACTCAGTATTCCGCCGTCACCAAAGAAAAGGGCCTGTATCAACAGGGCAGCAGATACACCCATAACCGCCGCCCAGGGCCCAAGAAGGACGGCCATGAGGACGGACCCTATGGCATGGGCAGTAGTACCGCCTGGCACAGGAATATTGAACATCATCACAACAAAGGAAAAGGCAGAAAAAAGACTCAACAGAGGAACCATTTTTGTGTTTAGCTTCTTTTTAAGTTTCTGGGCGGCAGTAATCCAAAACGGAATGCAAGCCGCGTAAAGTACCGCACAGGTCTGGGGACTAAAATAGCCGTCTGGGATATGCATGGGGAATCCTTTCTTGTTACTTTTTCGAAAAAAGTAACACAAAATACCCGACCGAGCAAGAAAAAATTTCCCCTTAGTGTAATTCAAGGGGATTTAATCAGGAACAGCGGGAATAAATCCATTCCTCCACAAGCTCCTCCTGCACCCCCGTCTCGATACTTCCCGGCCTGAGACCTCTGATGTAGAAAACAGCATCAAGGGGCCTCATGTCAAGTTCCCTGGCAGCAATGCATGCCAGGACCATGCCTGTCCTGCCCCTGCCGGCAAGGCAGTGAACGCCCATTGCCTCACCGGGCGGGAGGCAGACGTACCGGTCCCAGATCTGATCCATGTAATCCAGGGAGATGGCATCGAAATCCGGCACGGGGAAATGGAGGATATCCAGCCGCCCTTTCCCTGCTTCGTACTCCTGTTCAGTCAGATTGACAAGGAGTGATATGCCCCTTTTTTCAAGGAACTCTATCCACAGGGAATCCGGCCGTACCAGGCGGGGAAAGGCCAGTCCTGCAAGCCTGTTTTCTATGACAAAGGAGAAGTTCAATAAATTTTCCAGATCCAATCTTCTAAAATCTCCCTTCAGGCTCCACTATGAAACTACCCGTACCGGCAGTTGATGGTTTCCTGCTGTCAGATAAAAAGGTATGCTGTATATGCCTGAAGCCCGGGGGCTGCTGCGCCTGGAACCTGCACTTTAGCTGTGATAAAAAAATGAGCTTTAAACCCATATTTTGCACTTCAAATGCCGAATAAAATGATCTCTTTTATAATTTCAGTAGATTATCGTTAACATAATGCCAGAAAATATTCAGCTAAATGGTGACAGGTTCCAACAGAAAAAACGTTCGGCATTTGAAGTGCAAAATATGGGTTTGTCTGCTGATGGAGACGCCTGCAGCCCTTCAGCCGGTGCCTTCAAGCTGGATCATGCGCCCCAAGAACCTGAAAAGAAAATTAAAATTGCTTTTTAACCGCATTTTATCCCACAAACTTGAAACCGCACGGAGATTGCTCTTGTGCCGAAGCTTCTGCACTTTCAGGCAGTCAAGAAACCGAAGAGGTCTGTCTTTACACCTTCTCTCCCGCATCTTGCGTGGAGCTTCGTACTGCCTGATTTGTATTTCAATCCTTGTCACCATGGGGATACTTGCAGGATGTTCAGGCTATCATCCTTCCCCGGAAACCCCGCCTGTGAAGATACCCGAAAGATTTTCCCTGGACGGCAACCTTACTTCGCCGGCAACGTGGTGGGAAGCCTTCGGGGACAAGCTCCTGAACCGCATTGAAAAACAGGCACTCACTGACAACATGGATCTTAAATCCGCATGGGCAAGGATAATGCAGGCCCGCGCCGAAGCCAAGCAGGCAGGTGCTGAACTCTATCCCTGGCTTGATATAACTGCCGAAGCGGCCCACAAGACCACGCGGGATGAGGGCAGTTATTTCAATCAGGATATCCTCTCCCTGGGGGCCATGGCAAGCTACGAGCTCGACCTCTGGGGGCGGATACGAAAGGGCAGAGAGGCGGCCGTCATGGACGTCATGGCCGCAGAGGCTGACCTTGATACTGCACGAATCACCGTATCTTCGGAAATTGCCCTGACCTATTTTGAAATGCAGGCGGTGAAGATGCAGATTGATATCATCTCCAGGCAGATACGGGACAACAGGGCATCCCTTGATATTATATCTTCCATGTACGAATACGGCCAGACTGACATACTGGATACACTTCAGCAGAAGCAGGCTGTCGAGGGCGCAATCGCCCAGAAGATAGAAAAAAAGATGACTCTCGGCACGCTCAAAAACCGCCTTGCAGTACTTCTTGGAAAGGCCCCTGAAGACTTGGATATCAAGGCAGACAAGGGGCTTCCCGAGATCCCTCCCCTTCCTGATTCCGGTCTTCCCCTGGAACTGATCAACAGAAGGCCCGACTGCAGAAGCGCATTCTTCAAGCTCAAGGCTGCCAATGCAAGACTTGCCCAGGCGGTTGCCCAGCAGTACCCCAGGTTTTCGCTTTCTGCTTCCATTGAAACAGATGCCTCCAGGGTGAACGACCTTTTTGAAAACTGGATTGCAACCCTGGCTGCCAACATGCTGACACCTGTCTTCGAAGGAAGAAGCCTGGAAGCAGAGGTGGAAAAGAGACAGGCGCAGTCCAGGCAGGCACTCTTCGATTACGGAAGCACAGTGCTTGCAGCCTTGAAGGAAGTGGAAGACGCCATGGTACAGGAAAGCCACCAGAGAAGGATTCTGAAAAACATGGAGTACAGGCTCGAACTTTCCAGAAACTCCCTGAAACAGGTAAAGGAACAGTATGAGGCCGGGACAGTTGAATTTCTGCGCTTTCTTGCCACTGAACTTAATACGGACGCCCTTGAGACCAGGGTGATAACAGAACGCCTCAACCTGATAAAATACCGGATAGCACTCTACAGGGCACTTGCAGGCCCTATTCCCCTTGGGGAAGAAAGCCAGGCAGCCCCGGGATCCAGCAGGAACACGGGAACATGAAAAAAAAGAGATACATTATAGCACTTGCGGCAATCCTCACTGCAGCCGTCATTATCTTTTTTCTTGCTTCAAAAGGGGAACACAAGCCCAGAGAAGGAAACCTGAAGACATTTACGGTTAAAAGGGGCACCATTCACCAGGCCATTGAAGCCACTGGAGAGATAAAACCCTGTACCGGTGCTGAAATCAGCCTTGGAGCCAGGGTTACAGGCATGGTGGTCAAGGAGCCCATCGAGATAGGAGACCGCGTAAAAAAAGGTGATCTGATCGCAATCATCGATAACAGGGCGCTCAGGGAAGATGTGGCAAAGGCACGGGCATCCCTTGAAAAGGTGCGGGCCACCTATGAAAACGCCATTACAGAGCAGCAGAAGGAGGTGGCAAGGCAGAAACTCCTCAGGCTGAACGCAGAACGGGAGCTGGAAGCAGCAAGGCAGGAACTTTCCTTTGCAAGATGGGATTTCAAGAGCCAGGAGGCACTCTTTTCCAGATCCACTCATTCCACCTCTGAAAAGGCCTATCGAAAATCACGTGCAGTACTTGCAAGGAGCCTTGCAGCATTCAGCCAGGCAAAAAACAGCCTCAAGGCAGCTGGCCTGTCAGTAGAAAAGGCCCAGGCAGAGCTGAAAAAACTCCAGGAAGAATACACCCAGGCCCTGAAGGTGGCCCAGGCAGAGCTCAACAAGGCCGAGATAAGATTTTCGTATTCCACCCTTACTGCCCCCTTCTCAGGGGTTATTTCCTATGTTTCCACCCAGGAAGGCGAAACTGTTGTGGCAGGGCTGAATGCCCCGCAGTTTGTTAAAATCCTTGATGACACCAAGATAGAAAACAGGGTCTACGTGGATGAAACTGAAATCGGCAAGATAAAAGAGGGAATGAAGGTGGAATTCACCGTGGACGCCTTTGTCAATGAAACCTACCGGGGAGTTGTAACCCAGATATATCCTGCCCCGGTTATCCAGAACAACGTAGTCTATTACATTGCAGTAGTAACCGGGTTTGACAACCGGCCTGCCCTCAGGGTGCGGATGACCACCCATAACCAGATCCTTACCGGCATCAGGAAAGACGTATTAGTGGTGCCCAACAGTGCGGTAAAATTCCTGGACGGCCGTTACGTGGTAACCGTAAAAGATGGTGCCAGAAGAAAGACCATACCCGTGGAGGTTGGCGCCAGCGACAGCAGGTTCACCGAGATAAAGAGCGGCATTCAGGAAGGCCGCCAAGTCCTTTTCAGGCAGTAGTTTTGGCTCTCATCCAGTTAAGGAATATAAACAGGATATTCCACCAGGGGGACCTGGAAATCCAGGTCTTAAGGGACATCAGCCTCGAAATCCAGGAAGGTGACTTTGTGGCAATCATGGGGGCAAGCGGCAGCGGCAAATCAACCCTGATGTACATCATAGGCTGCCTGGACAGCCCGTCTTCCGGGACCTATCTCTTGAAGGGGATGAACGTGTCGGAAATGGATGACGACCGTCTTTCCTTGATAAGAAACGAAAGCCTGGGGTTCATCTTTCAGTCCTTTTACCTCATCCCCTATCTCAATGTCATGGAAAATGTACTGATCCCCTCCCTTTACAGCTCAAAGAACATCGAATTTAAAAAAAGGGCGAGAGAGCTCCTGGAAGAAGTGGACATGTCAGAGAGGATGAAATTCCTGCCCTCGGAGCTTTCAGGCGGCCAGAAGCAGCGGGTCGCCATTGTAAGAAGCCTGATTAATGATCCGGAGATAGTTCTTGCGGACGAACCCACCGGGCAGCTCGATTCCAAAAGCTCCAGGCAGGTGATGGAAATACTGTCGCGGCTCAACAGCCGCGGCAAGACCATCATCCTTGTCACACATGATCCGGAAACGGCCCGTTATGCCGAGAGGACGATATTTATAAAAGATGGCTGCATCACTCCTGGGTAAAAACCTGTTCCTCACCTCTGTCATCAAGGCCCTGAGACAAAACCCTGCCAGGAGCCTGTTTGCCCTCTGCGGCATAAGCCTCGGCATTGCTTCCCTGGTCTTTATAGTGGCTGCAATAGAAGGAAGCAATCAGAATGCCCACAACATCATAAAGCTTCTCGGCCCCAACAGCATATTTGTCCGCTCCGGGTTCGGAGACAAAACCAGGGTCAGGAGGCTGACTTACCGAATTGACATACGGGATTTCTACAACCTGAAGAGGGTTTACGGTGTCAAATCCGCGGCATTTCTTCTCCTGAAGCAGAGGCGTATTTCAGCAGGAGGACAGGCCAGAAATGCATATGCAGTGTCGGCCACAAGGGATTTCCTGGAAGTTTTTGACTACGAACTGAAAGAGGGACGTTTCTTCAGATCAGCGGAATATTCATCCTTTCCCAAGATATGCATCATGGGGACAGAGCTTTCCCGGTTCCTTTTCGGGAAAAGAAATCCTGTTGGACAAAGGGTGCAGATAGCACGTACCACCATGACCATTGTGGGTGTTTTTGCCCCCAAGGGAAAGCTGCCCAGCGGCAAGAGCCTGGATGACAGGGTGATCATCCCCATAAAGACCTACAGGAAATTCATTGAACCGGAATACAAGAGACTTTTTGCCGTAAAGCTCAAGCTGGAACCCGATGCAGACTACGACCATGTGGTGTCCATGGTAAGAAAGGTGATGCTTAAAAGACACAAAAAAGATGATTTCGTGGTGGTAACACCGGAGACAGTACGAAAATTCCTGAATATCTTCAACTGGACCCTTTCCCTTTACCTGGGGCTTGCAAGCCTGATTGCACTTTTTATCAGCGGCTTTGTCATGTCGAACATCTTTTATATAAACGTGAAGGTCAGGGCGTGGGAAATCGGCATAAGGCGCGCCCTTGGTGCTACCAGGCAGGCCATTATCTACCAGTTCATGGCAGAGGCACTGGCGATTTCTGTGGCAGGTGCAGTCATCGGGAGCCTGGCAGGTTTTTTTGCTGTCCGCTGGGTCACTCCTCTCTTGAAGATTCCCACTGTTTATCCCGTAAAATCCCTCGTCCTTGCAGTATGTTTTTCTGCTGCAACGGGTCTGATATCCGTACTCATGCCCTCCAGGGCAGCAGCGCATTTGAACACAGTGCATGCACTGAAATCGAGGCTTTGAGATCTTACATGGATGTGAACATGCCAGCCAAGTATGGACCAGGCCCGCTCAAGACCCGCGTTTCAGGGGAACCTGGATGAAACTTCTGGTACTTCAGGAGCTCGTTGCCTATTTCAGGCACGAAAAAAAACGCATAATCATAGCCATGCTGGGCATTGCCATAGGTGTACTGTCCCTGGTGCTCATGGACAGCATAAGCGGGGCAATGTCTGCAAGGATAGAGGCAGAACTGGGAAAAATGGGAGGAAGTCTCATAATGCTTCTGCCTGGAGAAATACGCGCGGTGGGGCACCGCAGAATTCGCCTTTCCAAGTACACCACCCTCAAGCCTTCGGATATAGATGCAGTAAGAAGGATAACACTGGTTCAAGCGGCAAGCTCCATCAAGCAGAAAGGCGTTCCGGTCCATACAGTGGTTAATTCTTCAAGTCTTTCAGTAAAAGGTGTAGAGCCCTGCTACACCAGGCTTCTGGACTACCATTTTCAATACGGGCGCCCCCTGCTTGAAACCGATCTTGAGACCTTTGCCAAGGTAGCTGTAATAGGATCAAAGATCGCAGATGAATTCTTCAGGACAAACCCCATAGGCAAGACCATATATCTCAAGGGCATGCCCTTCAGGGTGGTAGGCGTCCTGGCAGAAAGGGGAAGCTTCAGCAATGAAGACTTTGACGAAGCCATACTCGTTCCCCTTGCGACCCACATGAGGGTGCTTGAAAACGTGGATTATCTGGACGGCGCCATAATCCTGGCCAGAGACAGGGGTTCCATAAAAGATGCCATAAGGCAGATAGCCTTGATCCTCCTTAAACGGCACGGTAAAAAGGATTTCACAGTCAGCACCTACCAGGAACTCCAGAGCACAACATCAAAGACGCTCCATCTGTTTTCCGTGCTCAGCCGAGTGGTGGCATCAATTGCCTTCAGCGTCGGCACCCTGGGAATCCTGGCCATTATGGCCCTTTCCATTTATGAAAGGATTCTTGAAATTGCCATAAAAAGGGTGGCAGGAGCAAGGAAAAGGGACATATTTCTCCAGTTTCTCACAGAATCCATGGTCTTGAGCATTGCAGGATCAACAGCAGGTATTGTCATTTCATTGCTGCTTGCAGTTATAATAGAGCTTCTTGCCGGCTGGCCCCTTTTTGTCCCTTGGAAGACAGCTGTGGTGTCCATAGTGCTTTCAATGTGCATAGGAATCGTTTCGGGCCTCTATCCTGCCATGAAGGCCCTGGATTTTGAGCCCAAGGCAATACTCCGCTTGTTTGAGGAGGGCTGAAGATGGAATCTGGCATAAAATACATGAGAGGGTTTCTTGTCTCAGGGGTCATTTCTTAACTACATGCCGGGAACCTCTAGAAAATATTACTTTCTTATTCTCTCGGCACTTTTACTCATACTGTGCAGCAGCCTTTACCTTGCATGCACCAGGGGGCTGACTGAAACCCTTGAAGCTGAATCTGCCCAAATCGCAAGAGAGTTTCTACAAGGCGGCTCACTTCTTATCAACCATTTAAACGGCCAGGAGGACCTTGACAAGCCGCCGCTTTTTTACTGGGCAATTGCCCTTTTTTCACAGGCAGCCCCTGACTGGGAACTGGCTGCCAGGATTCCCTCCATCCTGTCCGTCTGTCTCATCCTGTTTCTATTTCACCGCATGTCTCTGTCCATGCATTCAAGGATGCTCTTTGCAATATCCAGCCTTGTGTTCCTGACAAGCCCCAAAGTCTTCTGGATGTCCCAGATAGCAAGAATTGACATGAGCTTTACGGCAGCCTGCTTTCTTGCCATGTGGGCCTTCCAACGCTTTCTTGAAAAACATGAAGGGGAAACGAGTGCAGGAACGCCTTGGACCTTTTTCATATCTGCTGCAGCAGCCGTGATGCTTAAAGGGCCTGTGGGGGCCATACTCATATTTACGCCTGTGATGATATTCCTCGTGATAGAAAAAAGATGGGCGCTCCTGCGATATGTTTTTGCCGGCAGGGGCATGATCCTTTTTCTCCTTCTTTCAGTCCCATGGTTTGCGGCCGCAAGCATCGAAACAAACCTACGCTTCTTTCACAGGTTCATACTGGAAGAAAACCTTTCCCGCTTTACCAGCCTTATCCCAGGGGGTACATTCAAGGAATTCAACCATTCTCCCCTTTATACCTATCCGGTATATCTTCTTTCAGGTTTTTTCCCGTGGAGTCTTCTCATGCCCCTGTGGTTTTTTGATATTGTCAGGAAATGGCATTCCAGGGACGACAGCTCCCGGCTTTTCCTGGTTTATATCGTGTTCGTTCTAGTCTTCTTTTCAGCGGCCATGTCCAAGAGAAGCGACTACATACTGCCTCTATATCCTGCAGCTGCCTTCCTGACGGCAAGATATATTCTTGAGACCAAAAATAACTGGGTCCTTCAATTTCCCGCCCTGATTACAATGACCATTGCCGTAGCCACCGGTTGCTTCCTTTCCCTTACCGGCCTTTTCGTTGAATTCGGAAATGGCAACGTGCTGATGTCAGTTGTCAGGCAGGTCCGAAAGCCGGAGGTGCTGCTCTTCTTCCTGGAGAAGATGCCCAGGCTCATGCCGGTATTTGTGGGCCTTTTTTTCATTGGTCTTTCAGGTCTGTATTTCAGTCTTAAAAACCGTAGGGAACAGGACAGGCAGAGAAACCTGGCCTTTTTTGCCCTTCACCTCTCCATTTTATTTCTGACAGCTGGACTTTTCATCATACCGGAAATCTACAAGCAGAAAGATGCCAGAAAATTCTGTAAAAACATCCGAGAGATAGTTGCAGACAGCCCCTTATTCTATTTCGGTTTCTGGGATGAAGAATGCACCTTTTATCTTGGAAGAAGAATAAACAGGATCTTTCCAAGCGACCTGAAAAAGGCTTCTGAAAGCGGAAAAAGGATCTTTATAATAGTCAGGGAAAAGGACCTCAAAAAACTGGATAAAATCCATCTCCACCTGCCATTTGCCTACAAAAAGGATGCACCCCTTTTAAGGCCCCTGATACTGCTTTCCAACAAGACATGATTTAAAGGCAAGGGCATTTCACAAAAAATTTTTCCTGATTTTCTATTTATTTTTAAAAGATATATTTTATCTTTTAACATCACAACTTACTTAAGCCTGCACAGTAAACTGAAATAACATCAAAAAAACTGTTTTTTCGGTTTTGGTGCAAAATATTGCGGATTAAAGACTTGGTCTTTTATTCGCCGATAAAGAAACAAGGGATAAAATGCATATGACAAATACGCAAGCAAATATCCAAGCCGACCATGAGGCAGAATACAGGATTGCAGAACTTGAATACCTTCCTGCGCCCAGCCCCATTGTGGCACGTCTTTTGGCCTCCATAACAGAAAGGCATACCACTTTTGAAGATATAGCCTCCATAATAGAATCAGATGCCGCAGTTACCTCCCAGCTTCTAAGGATCGCCAACAGTGCCTATTACGGCTTCAGAAACGAAGTCAACAACTTGGATAAGGCCGTGATGCTCATAGGCATAAGAGAAGTCAGGAACCTGTGCCTGGCAATATGTCTCGTGAGCCAGTTCAATCCTCAGCTCATGCCCAAGGGTTTTGAGCTTTACACCTTTTGGACCCACAATCTCATGACCTCCTTCTGCTGCAGGGAGATTGCCAGGAAAAACCAATGGCTGCAGCAGGATGAAAGCTACCTGATGGGTCTTCTCCACGACCTGGGACGCCTTGCCGGTGCTGCAGCCATGCCGGACAGATTCAATAGCGCCGTATTGATAAGCAGAAAAAAGAATATTCCAATCAGTGCAGCAGAAGAGGCCTCGGGAATGGCGCATACTGAACTCGGCAAATGGCTGGCCATCAAATGGGGATTCCCTGGAAAATTGAAGGCAGTGATGAGATATCATCATGATCCCCTTTCCTCGGTCAGATATTCACGGGAATGCGCTGTGGTTCTGATAGCGGCATATATTGCAAGGGTTCTTGAGTCTGGGCAAAAAACGGATGACCTGCAGCTGCCCAGTCCGAAGATTGCAGCCCTGGCAGGTATTGATACCGAAGATATTGATTCCCTTTTAGGATCGGCTGAAAAGATACAGCAGGAAGTCAGTCAGCTCGCTTCGGTCCTGACAGGCGGACTATAAAAATTTCGGGTGAACACAGAAAAACATCAACCATGGAAATCGATTCGGGACATATAGATCTGGCAGATGTTCAAAAAACCATTCTCGAAATGGAACAGGACCGCATGGGCCACATGGAGGCCCTGGGAATTGTGCTGCGCCTTATTGAACTTAATCCCGGAGACTATTCCATCAAGGAACTCTGCTCCATTCTCATTGACATCCTGGCTGAAGAGACATCTTTTGAAAACATATCTCTCCTTCTGTATGATCCCAGGCGGGAGGTCCTGAAACTTGCAGCAGCAAAGGGGCTTCATCAGGTATTCAGTGAAACCCGCGATGACAGCAAATATAACAAGGATCTCTATTTCCGCCGGGGCAAGAGCATTGCGTGGAGCGTCTTTGACTCCCAGCAGCCGCTTTTTATTGAAGACAGCTCGGCCGACAGGATTCCCCAGGTTGAAAATGCCAAATTTGTCCCTGCTTCCCTTGCCTGTCTGCCCATCTCATCCAAGGGTGTTCTGAACCTCAGCTCCTCTAGAAAACGGGAGTTCCCCAACCATCTAAGACGCAACCTTATAATTATTACCCAGGTCATGGGACATATTCTCCAGGAGAAACAGTTCCACGAGCTTTTGAATAACAGCCATTACCACATACAAAACATTGTCGATGCCAACACCAGGGCCATTGCCCAGAGGGGAGATGACAGCAGGCAAAGTATAGAATACCTGGAAGCGGCCATAGACAGCGCCCCCCAGGGCATTTGCCTCACAAATGCGGCTGGTGAAATAACTAAAATCAACAGGAGCCTGAAAAAGCTCCTGGAATGCGGGGAAGATATAATTGAAAAGGAGGGACTTGGCAGATTTTTTTTCGATGCCACTGCATTCCTCTCTCTGTCAAAGGCAATAAAAGCGGAACACCTGGCGAAATTTTCAGGGGTAAGGCTCCTCAGGCCGGATGGGTCGACATTCCTGGCTGACATCTTCTTTCATCCCATAATAGATAAAAACGGCACCAAGCAGGGCGGCATTATTGTAATTCATGATATTTCCGACCAGCACAGGGATTCTGAAAGGAAGATCAGGGAAGAAAAGCTTCGGGCGCTGGGTTCCATGGCCGCAGGTATTGCCCATGATTTCAACAATCTGCTCATGGCAATTCTAGGCAACGTCGAGCTGCTGCAGCTGGACCTTGCGGACACTTCCCATGCAAAAAGACTGAACAATATAGAGCTTTGCGTACAAGACGGTGCAAAGACCATTAAGAGGCTTCAAAGTTTTGTGGGGCATACCAGCCCGCCCAAGACAGAAGGCGTCCAGACTACCAGGGTGGCCCAGATTATTTCCGAGGCCATCGAGCTGACCAAGCCCATGTGGAAAGACAGTTGTCAGAAAAAGGGCTGCCTTATTCAAATAGAAACCGATCTGGATGAATCAGTACATGCTCAAATCCCCGGCTATGAATTAAGAGAAATCCTTACAAACCTGATCCTGAATGCAGTAGACGCCATGCAAAAAGGCGGGACGATCCGCTTGAGCACATATCTCAGGGATTCCATGGCGGTTATCGAGATCAGCGACAACGGGGCAGGCATGGACAAGGATACCCAGAAACATATTTTCGACCCCTACTTTACCACCAAGGATGTGGGCAGCTCCGGCCTGGGCCTCAGCATTGTCTACGGCCTTATAACCAATGCCGGAGGCGGAATAGAGGTTGAATCAGATCCGGGTTATGGGACCACCTTTGTAATAACTCTTCCAAGCCCGTCATCACAAAAAGAAAACCAAGCCGTTACCAGGAACAAGATACAGGATTCCAGGAAAGAGGGCCTGAAAATCCTAGCCATTGACGACGAAATCCAGATAGTGGAACTCATTCAGCTCATGTTGAAAGAAGCGGGCCACGAGGTTATTTCCTGCAGTGATTCAGAAAAGGCATTGGAGATGATAAAAAACCAGGACTTTGACCTTGTTCTGACAGATCTCGGCATGCCGGGCATAAGCGGCTGGGAGATAGCAAGGGCTGTAAAGGAAAAAAACGCATCGATACCCGTGGTGCTAATGACAGGCTGGGGAGCAGGCTATGAAGGCAAAGACCTTTCTGACAAATGCGTGGATGAAGTGATCTCAAAGCCCTTCCGCCTTCAAAATATCCTGGATGTCCTCACAAGACTCTTTCCCAAAACCTGAATCACCAGAAAGAAAAGGCTTTCCGTCCAGATTCCCCCATTGACTGCCAATTGACAGCCGAGCTGAAAACTACAGTTTCAGCCAAATAATTGGAAAGGTATTTTGGAGCAGACAGCTGACCAAATCGTCCTGTTGAATTACTGGTTAAAAAAACCCGGGCAGTATTGGTGTGTCAGGGTTTAAACGGAGGAAAATCCCCGCATAGAAGAGGTCCTTTTTACTTGCTGAGTTCTTCTGCACCCTGTTCGAGGTTATGCCATAAGGTAAACAGCAGGTCTTTCATTATCATGACGTCTTCCGGCGTCATACCCTTAATGGCTATTTCATGTACTTCGTGTCCCTTCTGCATGAGGAGAGACCTCATTTCCTCGCCCTTTTCAGTGAGAAAAATGTGAAATGCCCTCCTGTCTTCCGGTACTCGGCGTCTTTCTATGAGGCCTGCCTCCTCCAGCCTGTCCAGGGTCCTGACCAGGGTGGGACTTTCGATATACAGCCTGTGAGCCAGCTGTGTCTGGGTCAGCCCCTGCTCCTCGAAAAGCTTGGTCAGGACACAAAACTGTGCACCTGTAAGGTTGAACTCTGACAACTTGTGATCAAGGACCTTCAAAAAGGATTTTACAAGCCGGTTGGCTATAAACCCGAGACAATTGTCCACACTGAATGTAAATTCGTCCTTACTCTGTTTGATCTTTGCCACTTTTTTTCCTCTTTTCCTTTATGATATTCAAAATTTTTTCTATCACTTCTTCAAATGTCAGATTTGTAGAATCTATGATGAAGGCATCACTTGCTGCCTTTAAGGGAGAAACAGCCCTGCTGCTGTCAGCTTTATCACGATTTTTAATTTGTTGCAATATAATTTCATGGTTTATTATATTTTTTTTCTGCCCAGCCAACTGAGCCTCACGTCTTCGAGCCCTTTCCTCAGGAGATGCAGTAAGAAAAAACTTAAAATCTGCCTCTGGAAAGACCACTGTACCCATATCCCTTCCCTCGGCAACCATGTCTCCTCTCTGCTCCATCTCCCGCTGGAGCTCTGTGAGCCTGTTTCTTACTGCAGAAATTCTGGATACAGCAGAAGACGCCTGGTCGATCTCTGGAGTCCTTATGAGGTGCGAGACATTTCTTGAGTTAAGAAACACAGAGTCATTGTCAAGATCTATCTGCACGTCTTCCAGGTATTTTTCCACCTGCTTCTCATCCTTTATATCGACACCTTTTTCCAATAGATAAAGGGCCAGGGCCCTGTACATGGCCCCGCTGTCCAGATAGGTAAAGCCAAGCTTTTCTGCCAGGGCCCGGCTCACTGAGCTCTTGCCTGCCCCTGCAGGTCCGTCAATAGTGATAATCACTTTAAGCCCTGTTTCCTTTTTCAAGATTCCTGATACGACGCTGCCTGCCAAGTTTCGTCAGTACCCACGCAGGCATCATAACAATGTCACTTTTCAGAACCAGGAAAACAACGGCACCAACTATACACTTTTTCCCAATTAGCTCAAGAATACTTCTGCATGATATTTTTAATTTTTTTTGATATCATTTTCACAAAATTGGCATTGTATAGTAAACATCCAAGAGACACCTGATCCGGACATGGAGCTGATAATTTTCTTGAATGAACTTTTCCATTATGTTCGATAAGATAAATGCGGACCTTTCAGGCTTGTTCTTCAAAAAGTTTCAATGACAGCCGGCCAGCCCGGGGCAAAGACCGATATATGCTACAAGGCCATGACCCGCTGTCAGAAAAGAGAATACGCAAAAGATGTGCGGAATAGCAGGAATAGTTTCAGGGACACAGAGGATACCCAAAGAGGAATCCAACCTGGAGAGGATGATAGGCGCCCTGCATCACAGGGGACCGGATGAATGCGGACTCCTTTTTGACAGTCAATGTGCAATGGGCATGTCGCGCTTGAGCATCATAGACCTTTCAGGAGGCAGTCAGCCTATTTGCAACGAGGACAAAAGCCTGTGGATAGTCTTCAATGGTGAAATTTTCAATTACCCGGAATTGCGCACTGATCTGAAAAGCAAGGGCCATGAGTTCAGAACCAGGTCAGATACAGAGGTCATTATCCATTGTTTTGAACAGTACGGCCTGGATTTCGTAGGACATCTGAACGGTCAATTCGCCATTGCCATCTGGGACAGGGCGGACAGGCGTCTCATCCTTGCCAGGGACCGGATAGGAATAAGGCCTCTTTTCTATGCAGTGGCTGGTGACCGGCTGATTTTCGGTTCTGAAATGAAGGCCATTTTTGCCCAGGGGAGCATCAAGCCCGAGATCGTTCCGGAAGGGCTGGCAGATATTTTCACCTTCTGGGTCAATGTCCCTCCAGGCACGATATTCAAGGGTATAAATGAACTTCCCCCTGGACATACGCTTTGTTTTGACCATTCAGGAATCCGTATACAAAGATACTGGGATTATACATTTCCGGAAGAGCAGGATTTCCTGAAGCAGCCGGAAGAACAGACTCTTGAAGCCTTCAGGGAATTACTCATGGATGCTGTAACCATAAGGCTCCGGGCCGATGTCCCTGTTGCAGCATATCTCAGCGGCGGTATCGATTCATCCGTGATATCGGCAATGGTGAAACACCGCCACAATAACGACCTCATCACATTTTCCGTGGCCTTCAAGGACAGGGGATTTGACGAGCGGGCCTTCCAGGAAAAGATGGTCAGTCAGATAGGCACCCGGCATCACACGGTAGAGGTGGGCACCAGGGAAATAGCTGATGATTTCAGCAACGTTGTCTGGTTCGCTGAAAAACCCCTGATGAGAACAGCGCCGGCACCGCTTTTTGCCCTTTCAAGGTGCGTAAGAGAAAACGGCATAAAGGTTGTGCTTACCGGGGAAGGGGCAGATGAATTCCTTGGAGGCTACAACATATTCAAGGAAGATAAGATAAGGCGTTTCTGTGCCAGAAGACCTGAGTCCAAGTGCAGGCCCCTGCTGTTTTCAAGGCTTTATCCCTATATAGTTAAATCCGAAGGTGCAATAAACCCGTTCTGGCAGGCCTTTTTCACTAAACACCTGGAGGACACTGAAAATCCCTATTATTCACATCTGCTGAGATGGGAAAACACAAGCCACATCAAAAATATCTTTCGACCCCATGTAAAGCAACACTTTAAGCTGGATAAGCAGGTTGCGAAACTTGATCGTTTCTGCCCTCCGGAAATCATGAAATGGCATCCTCTAAACAGGGCCCAATACTTAGAGGCATCGCTTTTCTTAAACGGCTATCTGCTATCGTCCCAGGGAGACAGGATGATGATGGGAAACTCTGTTGAGGGACGCTTCCCCTTCCTGGATCACAGGCTTGTGGAATTTACTGCCCGTCTGAGACCAGAACTCAAGATAAGGGCATTGAACGAAAAATACATACTGAAAAAGGCATTTTCATCTCTCATCCCCGAGGCCATTGTGACAAGGCCCAAGCAGCCCTACAGGGCACCCATCACCGATGTACTTGCAGGCAGACAGACAAGCCGTCTTCTGAAGAAAATGCTCTCTCCGGAATATGTAGAAAAATACTGCTATCTAAATCCCAAGGCCGTGGAGCGGCTTAAGAAAAAAATCAGCAGGACAGGAGAAAACACAACTGCCAGGGACGAAATGGCCCTGGTGGCTGCAGGGTCCACCCAGTTGCTGCATTATCATTTTTTAGAGGAGTTCGATGCCCATGAATTCCATCTGCCGGCCAAGGTCAAGCTGGTTGAT
This sequence comes from Deltaproteobacteria bacterium, assembly GCA_027028245.1. Classification (GTDB taxonomy): domain Bacteria; phylum Desulfobacterota; class Dissulfuribacteria; order Dissulfuribacterales; family QOAL01; genus QOAL01. The sequence continues at coordinate 82,185 of JALVJO010000078.1, read as the reverse complement.
CTTGTGTGATCCTGACTGGAAAAATCATGACCGGGAAACTGGTTCTGTCTGAAAGATTCAAAGGAGCTGCATTACGAGTAATGCAGCTCCTGACTTTTCCGCCATTAAAATCAATAAAATCTGCTACCAGGGCAGATCCAGGCTGTCGATAAGTTTAAGCATTTCCCTGATGTCTTCCTCGTTAGGATGACCCTTGGCCTTTTCGGCATCTTTCACCCATGCAGGCTGCGGCGACTGCTGTCTGGCTTCGTTCAGTTTTTCTTCCGGCACCTCTCCAAGACAGTCGAATTCACCCACTATTCTGCCTCTTTTTGCCAGGTCCCTGGCCTTTTTCATGGCGTTTTTGACAATCTCGGAACCCCTTTCAGAAGCATGTGTAGCAAACAGGAAGACCTGGCAGTCATCAATTATCCTTTTCAGATAATCCTGGATCTCCGGATCCGGTTCCCCGTTTTCGATCCTGAAGCCAGCAGCGATAAAGGTATACCCTTCAGGACCGGGAGCCTGGGAAACAGGACTAATTTCCTTTTCTTCAGGAATATGCTCGTAAAGCGCTTCTGCCAATTTCTTGGTATTACCTGTCTTGGACGAGTAAACAACTAAATTTTTCATGTTCTACCTCCTTTTCTATTCCCATTTAATCCAAAAATTTTCAGTTTCAATCAAATAGATAAACATGATTGCAGAACAATTAAAGGAGCAGCTTATAATTTTTTGTGTTAGAAATCCCTTTGGACTTGAAATGGCCGTTGCCGGCCTCCAACTATTTATAATAGGTATATACCCAGTTATGCATAAAAGCCATAGAGAAATTTTTCTCTAAGTTGAAAACCAAAGCCCCTCTACTTATTGTCTGTTATAAACAGGGGCCCTGAAAAATATGAGGCGGCGGAGGAAATGGTGCCATTATACAATCTGACACATCAGATAACGGCGGAACAAATTTTTTTTGCAGTTGTTGCCCTTGTACTGCTGATCCTTGCATTTTTTTTCGTAAGGCTGGTAAAGGGCGTTCTGGAGACTTTGTCCAGGGTTAATTCCACTGCAGACCTGGTTAATAATACTATAGAAGAGATAAGACCCGCAGTGGAAGGTGTGACAGAACTTGAAAAGACCCTGAAGACCGTCCTTGATGATACCAGCGGCCAGGTGAAACAGCTGCAGTCCGATGCATCCAGACTCATGGAGGTCCTTGGAGAAACCGCCCTTGCCTACAAAAGACTTGAAGAGACCCTGGAAGAGAGAATCAAGAACGAAGTCCCTCCCATTCTTGTGGAAACAAAAGACCTGGTGACAGGGGCCAAGGAAATCACCGAAGACATTCAGGAAAAGATCAAGGCAACGGATAATCTTTTCGAGGCAGTAAATGAGGCTGGGCAGACAGTGAAGATGGCTACGGGAATTGTCCGGGGCGGCATCACAGGGCTTGCTGTTCAGCTGGCCAGCATGGCCGTGGGCGCCCGTACGTCATTGGAATATATATCTCAGAACATTTCGAACAAAAAGGAAAAGAATTCAAAAGGAGGTGATTGAATATGAATGATGGCCGTTATTCTGCAGGCAGCGTCGCACTGGCATTCTTGCTGGGTGGTGCCGTAGGAGCCGGCCTTGCCCTGCTGGTGACCCCAAAATCAGGACCGGAGGCAAGACAGCTCATTAAGGGCCAGGCAACTGCTGCCAGGGAAGAAGCACTGAAGGTGGCAGATGATGTCAGGGATAAGGCTGCCGAACTGCTTGAAAAAAGCAGGGAGGTGGTTGAAACCAAAAAGGCGGTTCTTGAGACCGCACTGGAAGCAGGTAAAGAGGCCATGGAACGAGAAAAGGAACGTCTCATGACCAAGATAAAGAAGGAAGAAGCCGAAAGGGCCTGATACCCGGAGGCGTACCCTTCCCTATTTCAGACGTTAAGTCCCTCCCCTTGATCATCGAAGATCAGGGGGATTTTCATTTAATATCGGCTTCCGGGTAACTCACGCCCCTGGTCCATCCAAGCTTTTCCCTGAGAATCGTAAAATAATCCCTGTGGGGGGATTTAATCAGCTTAAGATAACCGGGCATCCTTTTGATCTCGATTTCGTCTGCCTTTTCCAGGTGCAGCCCTGCCTGGCCGTCCACATCCAGGCAAACCTCCTCGGCAGTTTCCTCCACCTTGATCCTTACCAGGGAATCCCCTTGAAGAATGAGCGGACGGGAACTCAGGGCAAAGGGGCAAATGGGAGTAAGCACCATGGCCTCGAGACTCGGATACATGATGGGGCCGCCTGCTGAAAGATTGTAGCCTGTGGAACCGGTGGCAGTGGATATTATCAGGCCGTCTCCCCTGTAAGCAGTGAGAAACGTACCGTTCACCCAGGAATTTATCTGAATAATCCGAGACAGTGCACCCTTTGTAATGACTGCCTCGTTAAGTGCGGTATATTCGCGTTTCAGCCTGCCTGATTCGTCCCATACCCTGACTCCCAAGACCATCCTCCTGTCGAGATTAAAGGTACCTTCAATGAGGGAATCCAGGGCCTCTGTCATCTCGTCAATGTGTACCTCTGTCAGGAAGCCGAGACCCCCGGCATTAATGCCCAATATGGGAAGATCGGCCTTAAAGGCCTTGCCGGCAACGTGAAGAAGTGTACCGTCTCCTCCCAGCACAACTATGGCCTGGTCATCACGAGCCACCTCGTCCCTGTTTACGTGCACACCGCTGCTGACGAGGTGCTTTTCTATCTTCAGGGCAATCTCTTCTGCTTTAGGGTCCCTGTGCTTGACGATGAGACAAACCCTGCTGATCATGCTACGGCCCTACTATCACCAGCACGTAGCCCTGGGAACTGAAATATTTTCTTGCCATCTCCTGGACCTGCTCCGGGGTGACTTTTCTTATCTTTTCAGGATACCTGGTGGAAAAATCATATCCCAGTCCATAGAGCTCGTTCATGGCCATATCCATGGCCTTGGCTCCAGGGGTCTGGAGGGATATCTGATACCTGCCCACCAGCCAGTTTTTGGCCCTTTCCACCTCCCCTGGGCCGGGCAGCTCCTTCTGGGCCCGATATATCTCGCTCCAAAGGCCCTTTTGAGCCTCGTTCTTTTTCTCCGGAGCACATGCTATGTAGCAGGCCACGGAACCGTAATCAATTCCAAAACCTGCAAAGGAAGTTACGGAATAGGCCAGGCTTTTTTTGTCGCGAAGATCAGTAAAAAGCCTTCCGCCCTGTCCGGAGAGGATTGCATTAAGGACCTCCAGGGGAAACCTGTCCTGGCTGGCCAGACCAGGTGCCATAAACCCCAGCACAATGTGTTCCTGCTGCTTGTCCCGGTGGATGTTTACAATCTTTGGTGCTGAGAGAGGTTCAGGGGCCGGAGGCGTAGGCAGAAAAAGGCTCGAATCATTCTGCCATGGTTTCAGGAGCATATCCAGCTCCTGCCTCAAATTTTCTGAATCAATATCGCCTACCACCGATATTATTGCCCTGTCAGGGACAACAAAGGCCCCATAGACAGATTTTATGTCATCTGCATCCAGTTTCAATACGGTTTCCGCCCGGCCCAGGACATTCATGCCGTATGGATGGGGGGAGAACAGGACTTTTCTGAATTCCCTGACAGCCACTCCAGGCAGGTAGTCATCCTGCTGCCTTATCTGGGCAAGTATCAGGGGTTTCAATTTGTCCACTTCCCTTTGCGGAAACGAAGGTGAAAGGAGTATTTCAACCAGCAGTCCCAGTCCCTTTCTAAAGGTCTCGCTGGTGAACCTTCCTTGTAGTCCGAAAGAATTCTGACCGGAAAAACCGGAGATGGTTGCACCCATGCTGTCGGTAATCTCCGAAATTGCCTCACCACTGTGGAGACTGGTGCCCTTGTTCCAGGCCTTTGCAAGCAGGTTGAAGATGCCATTGTTTTCAGGGGTCTCACACCTGAGTCCGCCCGGGAATACCACCCTGACAGCCACGGTTGGAAGATCGTGTGCCTCCATTGCAAGGATGGTAACTCCATTGGCCAGGGTATAGCGTTTAACGCTGCCTTTCCGGCCCTGTTCCCCTGCAGCTGCCAGGGACGTTCCAAGTGCCTCCTGGATTATGTCTGAAAGGGCCGGCTCATTCATGACAGCAGGTGAATTTTCAGGCAACACCAATGCAACATTTACAGCATCGGGCTTTAGATATTTCCTGCACACCTCCCTTATATCAGAGGCAGTTACCTGTCGAATCCTGTCCAGATATTCCTGTTCCTTTGCGGCACTTCCTGAAAGGGTCTGAAATACCCCGAGTTTTCTGGCCTCCCCTTCCATGGTCTCCTGGCTGAAGATGAAGTCTGTGAGGACCTGGGTCTTGGCCTTTTTCAGTTCCTTGGATGTTATTTCCCTGTCTTTCAGACTGAAAAGTTCTGAAAGGACCTTTAAAAGGACCTTCCTGGTCTTGGCAGGGTCTATATTGGCGGTTATCTCAAAAAGCCCGGGGCCCTTGGGGGTAAAAGCCGAGGCATGAATACTGTGAACCAGCTCCAGCTTGTTCTTCAAGGTGGAAACCAAAAGAGAACTCTCACCGTCTGATAACCAGGCAGCAAGAAGATCCAGGGCAGGCACATCGCTGCTGTTAAAGCCTGGAATTCCGGAAAAAGAAACGGCCAAATAACCTTCCTGACACTCCATGGTCCGCGAGTGGAACCTTGGGGCTGTCTGAGGAGGTTCACCGGGAAGCTCTGCCGGCTGACAGGCCTCCTTTTTCTCCCTTCCAAAATACTCCTGTATCTTTGAAGCCGCCTCCTCCGGGTCCACATCGCCTGCCACAACGACTGAAATATTGCAAGGCCTGTAGCGCTCCTTCATGTAGGCCAGGATATCTTCCCTTGTAAATGATGTTACAGTGTGTTCATAACCTATTATTGGACGTCTATAGGGATGTCGCACATAGGAGGTCTTCATCAAGTCTTCAATGAGCAGAACCCTGGGCCTGTCCTCCCTCATGCGCATCTCTTCGAGGACCACCTGCTTTTCCCTGTCAAGCTCTGCCGGATCAAACTGGGAATGGAAGACGGCGTCGTCGAGGATATCCAATGCCGTATCCAGGTGGTTGCTTGGGACCACGCAGTGATAGACAGTGTAATCATAGGAAGTATAGGCATTGATGGTGCCTCCCAGGGACTCGATGGTCTTGGCAAGCTCCCCGGGACCCCTCTTTTTGGTTCCCTTGAATATCATATGTTCTATGAGATGAGTGAGGCCTGCCTGGGAGTCCTTTTCATAGGCGCTTCCTGCCTTTACCCAGACTTGTACTGCGGCAACCGGGGCCCTGCGGCTTTCCTTGATTACGGCAGTAAGGCCGTTTTCAAGGGTTTTGGTGACTATCCCCGACCGGGAAGAATGGGCGTATCCAGACCGGGTTACCATGGAAAAGACAAAAACAACAGCAAGAATGGTGAGATATTTCATTATCATCTTTAAAAATATTCCTTAATATATTATGATTATCATATAGGATTAGAGGCAAGCACCATTTTTTCGATGAATAGTCATTCAACAAAACCTTGACACAGTGCGTGAATTTTGGTACACACGAATCAATTTGTAAAAAATATTAATAACTTTATTACCCGGTTCATGCAACGGATAATCCTTTGGTTATGGGTAATTCATTCAGTAAGCCGAAACCGGACAGGAGGGGAGGAATAGCCTTATGAGTGAAAGCATTATGAAGGATAAGGTCAAAAATTTCTTCAAGATTTTGTGTCAGACCGAATGGAATGCAACCGTTGCAGGAGTGATAGTTGCACTGCTAAGTATTCTCATCATGGCATGGTGGCGGCCGTGGGGAGCAGTAGGCGCCATCAGGAACTGGGGCGAATGGATCCTGTACGGGGTTGGCCTTTTTGATAAGCCCGGTGATGTATTGATCAATTCTGGTTCGGTCATAGGCGTGGGCTTTCTGGCAGGTGCCTTCATTTCCGCATGCCTCGGAAATGATTTCTCCTTCAAATTCCCGCCTCCATGGGAATTCATCAAGGCCATAATAGCCGGTATTCTCATGGGCATCGGCTCTGCCTTTGCCGGCGGCTGTAATGTTGGAGGCATGTACAACGCCATTGGAAACCTGGCTGCCAATGGATTCACCATGTGGCTCGGGCTCATAATAGGAGTCATACTGGGTCTCAAGTATATTTACTGGGAAATGGAACACATCACCTGGGGTACCAGCGGAGGCAAGAACATTGATTTTCCATACGGGCTCAAAATCGTAATAGGAATAATTGGCATAGTTCTGGTCATCTGGGGAGCATACCAGTATTCAGACATGAGCGATAATTATGCAGCATCCCTTAGCGGCATACTGCTGATTTCTGCCGGTCTGGGCTACACCATGCAGAGAGGCCGCTGGTGTATGGTCCAGGCATTCAGGGAACCCCATATGACAGGAGACTGCACCCTTGCCAAGTCAGTTATTCTCAGCATACTGGTGCTGGCAGTAGGATGTGCAGTATTGAAATATGCTGTTCCCCAGAGGGGTTCAGCCGTTGCCGTACAATCAGTCCTCATGGATGCAGTTGATGAACTGGAGCCCGATGAAATCCAGGATGAAGACCTGGCAGATGCCGTAGAAGACGTGGTTGATGCATCAGAGCAGGCAGTGATAGCTGCCAGAAGGGTGCTGGACCCAGTCAATTACGTGCGCGGCACCTTTGGATGGGGAGGAGTATTGGGCGGCTTCCTGTTCGGTCTCGGGGCCATGTTCGCAGGCGGCTGCGGCTCTGGAACCCTCTGGAGGGTTGGCGAAGGTCAGATCAAACTCTGGCTGGTCGTACCCTTCTTTGGAATATCAAATGCCCTCATGGTCAAATTGTTCAAGGCTGTTCACATGGAAGGCACAGGAGCAACCCACGAGGGAAGCAAGCTTGGAATGCATCTTTATCTTCCTGATGCCCTGGGATATGGTGGTACCCTCCTTCTTATAGTGCTTGCCATGACGGCCTGGTACATCATTGTTGACTGGAACGAGGATTCAAACAAACTCATTGTTGAAATGTAATATTCAGTTTACAAACTGAACAAAAATACAGAAATATAACAACAAAAAAGGAGGAAACATGAGCGACGCAAAAATTGCCCCTGAAGGTTTAGAGGTAGCACGTACTTTGGACGCAAAAGGACTCAGCTGCCCCATGCCTCTTCTGAGGACCAAAAAGGAAATCGGCAAGATCAATTCCGGCGAAATCCTTGAAGTTCTTGGAACAGATCCTGGTTCAAGAAACGACATTCCAGGCTGGTGCGCCCGGGCCGGCCATGAATACCTTGGCGAGCGTGAAGAAGAGGGTTTCATCCGCTTTTTCATAAAGAAAAAATAGTTTCATAATTCTTCACAATCTGAAGAAAGGGAGGATTTATTTCAATGGCTGCTGATCCAAACAAACTGGGAATCTTTGTTACATCTCCCCAGCATATGAGACACGTGGTAGGTATTGCTACTGCCGCTGTCAGAGCCGGGAAGAAAGTAATGGTCTTTTTCACCTTCAAATCGATCCATCTTACAAAACATCCAGATTTCGTAAAACTGGCCAACCTTTGCGATATAGAAGATGTGGCGATCTGTGCAGACAGCTACACCTGCGAAGGATATGATGTTGAAGCCGATATTCCGAAGGGGCTTACTGGCCGCCAGATGAGGACTCAGGCCTTTCACGGTGCCATTATCGATGAATGCGGCAAATATCTGGTGATGTAATCAAGGAGGCTTTAAACTATGGAATCCAAAAAGTGTTATTTCCTGTTGCCCAACCGGATGTATTCCGGGGATGCAGTGCGTTCGGCCCTGGGGCTTGCGGTAGAAAATCATTATTCCTATCCGGTCTTTTTCTATAATGAATATCCCCGCTTCTCTGAATATGTTAAAGAGAACATAGACTGGATCAGGGATATGGAAGGCGATGTATTCACTGTAGACGGGGAAGCGGTAGAAGGCGTAGAAATTACCAACATCACACTGGAAGAGCTTGGTGAAAAACTCAGGGAAGCAGACCTCATAATTCCCTATGGCCTGCCCAAACAGACCAAGGCTCCACCACCAGCTTGTTCTGAAGACTAATAGGGGAGGATGGTATGAGCGACGAAAAAAAGATGAAAATATTGCACGTTTACAGGTCAGAACCAAACGATGAGGTAAAAAAACTCGTTGAGATACTGAACCGCGACAGGGATGCAGAGGAATTCAACCTGTATAAGGGTGATCCCAACTATGACATCCTTGTACAGCAGATCTTTGACGCGGATCAGACTGTCAGCTGGTGGTAATCAGACCGGCTGATTAAATAAAATAACAAAATTAAGGCCTCAGCCAATTGCATATTGGCTGAGGCCTTTTATATTTAGGCCTATGAAAAGAAAAATCTTGCCGTCAATCATAACCCTGTTAATTGCCTCAATTCTGGCAATTCCAGTACAGTCAAAGATTTACATAGACATATCTTCTCCTTTCATGGAAAAGATTCCCATATCACTTTCCACCCCGAACCTTTTGCCACAGAACTTCGAAAACCAGCAGGCAGCCAAAAAACTCACATCCACCCTTAAATCAGACCTGATCTTTCATGGTTTTTTCTCAGTTTTCGACTCTTCCTATCTGACGGGCGATGAAAAGCTGGATTACCGCATAGACACCACCATGGAGAGACATGGTAAGTCCCTGACCGCTGTAATGAAACTCATGGACCTTTCCACGGATTCCATGCTGGCGGGCAGAAAATACATAGGAACGGTAAATGACCTCAGAAAAATGGCGCACATGTTCAGCAACGAAGTGGTCAAGGCCATTACTGGAAAGCCTGGAGTCAGCCTTTCCAGAATACTCTTCATATCCAGGAACGGAAAGAAAAGCGAAGTCTATTCTGCAGACTTTGACGGGATGAATATCCGCCAGGAAACAAATCAGAAAACCATTGTCATGTCCCCGAGGTACTCGCCGGACGGGCATTTTATCTCCTTTACTTCCTTCAGATCAGGGCGCCCCTGTTTATACCTCAAAAATCTCAAGACTGGAAAAATCACCAGGCTTACCAGCTACAGGGGCCTCAATATGTCGCCGGCCTGGGCACCTGCCGGTGATAGATTGGCAGTAACACTCAGCAAGGCAGGCTCCCCTGACATCTACCTCATAGGCCTTGACGGCAGGATTATCAAAAGGCTTACCAGGGGCCCGGGGATTAACTGTTCACCATCCTTTTCACCTGACGGCAGACGGCTGGTATTCGTTTCAGACAGAAACGGCAGCCCCCAGCTCTTCATAATGGATCTTTCCTCGGGAAAGACCAGACGGCTCACTTTTTCCGGAAGTTATAATACCGATCCGCAGTGGTCTCCGGCTGGCGACCGCATTGCCTATGTCAGCAGACAGGGAGGAAGGTTCCAGATATTTACTATTTCACCCGACGGCGGAGAGCCAATACAGCTCACCTATGAAGCCAATAATGAGAATCCCTCCTGGTCTCCCGACGGCAGGCAGTTGCTCTTTAGCTCTACACGCACTAATGGTAAAAAGAGCCTTTATGTCATGTATGCCAACGGACAGAATCAAAGACTTCTGATAAGTTATGGACAAAGTGACTATTTCCCATTTTGGGGACCAAATGTGTTCAAGTAACGTGTTTTCAGGAGATGACATGCCCAGATACAAACAAAAGATCCTGACCCTGCTGAACCGGCATGGTGCCTTACCGTCGGCAGTACTGTCTGCCGTCATCCTTGCAGGCTGTGCGCCCCAGGCCCAGATCAACATGCTTGAAAGAAATGTTTCCGGCCTTCAGGTCGAAAACCAGAGGATTAACCGGGAGCTTGCCGCCGTCAAGAAACAGATGGGCCAGGTTCTGGGTGATACCCAGGGACAGGGGGCCGGATCCCTGCGCAAGTCCTATGCGCGGCTCAATTCCCGCCTTGATACCCTTGAAAGCGAACTCATGAGGATAAACGGGCTGCTGGAGCAGGCCAACTACAAACAGGAACAGCAGGAGCAGGAATTGGCAAGGCTTAAGGAGGCGCTTTTGGCCAAGGGAACGAGCATTAATACCACTGCCCCTCCTCCTGTTACGCCGCCCGTTACAACTGTTCAACAGCCCCCTGCCGGTTCCCAGACAGAGCTGCCGCCCCCAAAACAGGAAGAAAAAAAGGACCTTTACCAAGAGGGTCTTGAACTTTACAGGCAGGGCAAATACCAGGATGCAAAGAGGCTATTCAGGTCCTTCATCAAGAAAAACCCCGGCTCGGCCATGGCTGCCAATGCACATTTCTGGATTGGGGACTGCGAGTACAAATTGTCCAGATTCGAAGAGGCCATCCTTGAATACCAGAAGGTCATCAGCAGGTTCCCAAAAAGCAACAAGGTGCCCGATGCCCTCTTGAAACAGGGTTTTGCCTTTGCCAGGCTGGGAGACAAGGAAAGTGCAAGGATTGTACTGAAGAAACTCGTAAAGAAATATCCCGGGACTCCCCAGGCAAAGGCTGCAAAAAAACAGCTTAAACGGCTGGGCTGATCCCCGGAATGTCCCGCGATAACCAGACATTATTGTCAGTCCTCCTGCGTTCTTTTCGCCGGTTCTTGGCCCTGATGGTGAGCTTTCTGTTTGTTTATTCAGCAGCTACAATGCCTGTTGCTGCAGGACAGACATGGCCCATAGGGGTTTTGCTGGATCTAAGCGGACCGGGGAGTATGAATGGAGCAGCAGCATTCAAGGCCGTGCGCCTTGCAGCAGAAGAAGTAAACATCCAGGGGGGCATAAGGGGAAGACAGGTCCAGATAGTAGTATTTGACACCAAGGGGCAGGCCGACCTCCTTCTTTCAGGTGCCAGAAAACTGCAGCATGACCAGGGTGCCCTGATTATTCTTGGGCCTACCGCAAAGGAAAATGTCCTGCCCCTCAGAAGATATGCAGAATCAAGCAAGATCCCCTTGATCCTCATCCAGGGGATAGAACCCCTGCTCAAATCCAGAGGTCTCAAGACTAAATGGACCTTTTCCACAACTCTAAATTTCGATGCCGAACTCAAAAGGCTTTTTTCCTATTTCAGAAGGAAACAATATGAAGACCTTGGCGGTCTGCTGGACAATACACCGTCCTCCAGAAAGACTGCCCTGTGGATCAGGGGATACGCTCCTGAATACGGCTTGAAAATCTCCTGCCTCGGCAGGTTCAATTCAAACAGGGAGGACTTGCTGCTTAAACTGGGCTACCTGGCAAGATGCGAGCCGGATATTGCAATATTGTGGGCCGGCTGGTCCGCTGCTCCTCTGGTCCATTCCACTATTCAGCGAAATGAGGTCCCCCTGGCCCTGAGCCATCAGCTCTTTTTCAATTCTCCTTCTGCCGTCACCCTTCCGGTGGGCAGTCTAATTTACATGGCTGTCCCTCCAGTCCTTTACTGGGAAGCCGTTCCCCGGACATCACCATCCTATTTTATAACCAGGAGATTTGTTGAATCCTGGGGAGCCGATTTCCAGAATATGGCTCCGGAACAGAAGCTGGCCGCAGGGCAGGCATGGGATGGTCTCCGCCTGGCGTGCAGGGCCATGTCTGCTTCCTACAATATTGGTCGTGCAGCCTTAAGAGAGAGCCTTGAGGAAAAGGTTGCGCCCTTTCCTGGTGTTACAGGGCTCTTTTCCCCTGACAAGAGGGACCACTCCCGCCTCTCACCAAAGTCCCTTCTGCTCCTTCGCTGTATGGGATCACGCTGGTCCGTGGTGAAATGAAAAAACCAGGGACAATAAACTTTAGGTATTTTGAAGTATTATCCCGGATTATGCTTGACGTAAATCAGGGAAGTGGTGTCCTTGCAATGGTAATGACCCTGATATCCTCGGCACCTGCCTTTTTTACAGCCAGAGCTGCGGCACTTGCAGTGGCCCCTGTTGTAAATACGTCATCGAAGATCAGCACCTGCCTGCAGCCGCGGCGCAGGGTGCGGCATGAAAATGAACCGCGGATATTTTGTTCCCTGTCTTTCAACGACAACCCGGTCTGGCTGGGAGTCTTCCTTGTTTTTCGAAGCAGGCTGTAATCGATACGGGCATCCCTGAAAAGCCTGGTTGCAAGAACCGCTGCATGGTTAAATCCCCTTTTCCTGAGCCTGCTTTTGTGCAAGGGAACAGGCAATACCACCCATGAACCGGCATCTCCTGCTTCCTTTTCTGGCAGCAGATCCTGTAGGGTCTTTTCAGAAATGGAAACCAGGGCCCTCAGGGCCGGCATGTCTGAGTGGTACTTGAACCTGTGTATCAGATTTCGTACGCTTTCTTCAAAGACGAAAAGTGAATCCGCCCTTTTGAAGGGAGGCCGTTTTCTTATGCAGGCAGCGCAAACATGATCCACGCCCTTGGTGCTGTCAAAGGGCATTCCGCAACACTTGCACCTAGGACCGGAAAGGGGTGTAATTTCCGACCGGCACTTCCTGCACATAAGATGAGAAGCAGGAAGCTCCAAAAAGCTCTTGCAGGAAGCACATCGCGGAGGAAATATCAGGGCAGAAAGACCAGTAAAGATTCGCTTCAGTGCGGTCAGATGTCTGCCTGCCCTGCCCTTTTTATCCCATGCACTCAACGATACTCTTTGCAAATTCAGAACATTTAATCTTTTCTGCATCGGGTATCTGCCGGGCAAGATCATAAGTGACCCTTTTCCTGGCTATTGCCGCTTCCAGTGCATTGTGGATCATTCTGGTAGCATGGCTCCAGCCGAGATATTCCAGCATCATTGCGCCTGAAAGAATAAGTGAGCCCGGGTTTACCTTGTCGAGTCCTGTATATTTCGGTGCTGTCCCATGTGTGGCCTCGAAAACCGCCACGCCGTCTCCTATGTTGGCCCCAGGGGCCATGCCAAGGCCTCCTACCTGGGCTGCCAAGGCATCCGACATGTAGTCACCATTCAGGTTGGGAAGGGCAAGAACACTGTATTCAGCCGGACGAAGAAGAATCTGCTGAAACATGGCATCGGCAATCCTGTCTTTTATGAGGATCTTTCCGTCGGGCATTTTCCCGTCAAACTTGTCCCAAAGTTCCTTTTCAGAGATGGTTTCTTCTGAAAACTCCAATTGGGCAAGTTCGTAGCCCCAGTTCCTGAAGGCACCCTCGGTATATTTCATGATATTGCCCTTGTGAACCAGGGTGACCGAATCCCTGCCTGTATCAATGGCATGACGTATGGCCTTTCTGACCAGCCTGTGGGTCCCGGTACGACTTATGGGCTTAATGCCTATGCCTGAATCATCCCGTATTTCTACCCCCATCTCAGTCTTGAGAAAATCTATTACCTTTCGGGCCTCTTCACTGCCCTCAGGCCACTCGATCCCAGCATAGACATCCTCGGTATTTTCCCTGAAAATCACCATGTCCACCAGCTCCGGGCGCTTGACCGGGCTGGGAACACCCTTGAAATATTTCACGGGCCGAACACAGGCATAGAGGTCAAGGACCTGCCTCAAGGTGACATTAAGGCTCCTCATGCCCTCCCCTACCGGCGTGGTCAAAGGCCCCTTAATGGCGACCACGTATTCAGAAATGGCATCCAGTGTCTCCTGCGGTAGCCACTGGCCGGTTTTTTCCTTTGCCTTTTCACCTGCGTACACCTCCATCCAGTCAATGGACTTCTGCCCTGCATAGGCCTTGTTTACCGCAGCATCAAGTACCTTTTTTGTTGCCTTCCATATATCCGGACCTATTCCGTCTCCCTCTATAAACGGTATAATAGGATTATCTGGTACATTGATGGTGCCGTCCTGGTTTATGGTAATCTTTTGACCTGACATATTGTCTTCTCTCCTCCTGAGATTTAAGATTCCGTGTCTGCCCTGAAAAGGTTCGGGGCTGCACCTGCTCTTGTGGTGCATTATGTTAACTTATTCCATTTTATTTAGGTTTTGTAGGTAAATCTTGAAAGGAAAATCATGCCGACTCTTGTGGTAAACCAGGGAGCACTGGGGGATGTCTTGATGTCACTTCCGGCACTGAGGCTTCTTAGAAAGGCCAGGGGTGAATTCACCCTTGCGGCCAGCCCGGTCCAAGGTCTATTTCTCAGGCAGGCAGGTGAAGTCTCTTCGGTAATCCCGTCCAATGCCAGCGCGTTCAGCGAACTTTACACAGGCTCCATTCCACCTCTCCTTAAATATTTCGATGACATATGGTGGTTTACAAGAAGACGCGGCCTTGTGCCTGACATCTATCTTCGTCCGAACAATAAGCTGACATCCAATGTAGTTTTCACAGTGGATGAAGGCCCCCAAGGGACCGACTGTTCCCATTTTCAATTCAATCAGGTGAAAAAACAACTGGAAATGGAGGAAGAAAAGATAGAAGATTATCTTTATCCCATGTCATACAGCCGCGGCCTGGAAGCCAGAAATCTTTTTGACCTGGCAGTTCATCCCGGAAGCGGTTCTCCCAAAAAGACATGGCCCTTGGAAAATTTCCTGGAAATCGTCAAGAAACTGACAGAGAAGCGAGGTCTTGACAGGATCCTGTTTATCCTCGGACCTGCGGAAGAACATCTCTGCGACAGGATCCAGGAGTTTGTCAAGGGTTACGGCGGCCGCATTCTCTATATGCAAGGCCAGGAGCTGCCCATGGTTGCTGATACCCTGGGCAACACCAAGTTCTTTCTGGGAAATGATTCCGGCATTTCCCACCTTGCAGCCTGGTGCGGTGCCAGTTCCCTGCTTCTTTTCGGACCGACCCAGACGAAACTGTGGAAACCAGCTGTCCCAAATGTCCGCACATTGAAAAGCCCCGCGGTCTGCAGCCCGTGCGGGGACGCATATAGACACTGTAAAGACGTGCACTGCATGAAGGATATCTCAACTGGCCAAGTGCTTTCCAGCCTTTTAAGCTTCATGAAAGACAGCGGCCAATAATTTCAGACCACTATTCACAGGTTAAATCATTATTGTAAGGTGTAAGCCGTTAATCCCCTAAAAAAAATTTTCAGGCTGAACATCTCCATGTTCCGTAAACATGCAATGCCGCCATGAGGCAAAAAGACGGGGCATCCATGGACAAATCAAGCCTGCCTGCCCTCCTTTATACCTTTTCCAGCCTTTCCATTTCCTCCTTGCACTCCAGACAGAACACGGCCCAGGGACGAACCTGTAAGCGCTCCAGACAGATCCACTGTCCGCACTGGAGACATTTGCCGAATTCACCATGGTCTATTCTCCATAGTGCCTGACTCATGGCCTCGAGTTCCTTTTTCCTTGTTTCTAAAACACCCAGCACTGTTTCTTCATTGAGATCTATCTGGGCGAGCTCCTCTTCGTCCTTAACGGTATTGATAAGATCCTGATATTCCTTACCTACCCGCTCCATCAGGTCCTGCTTTATCTGGTTCCAAAACTCTTCCTTTTTTTTGAGGATCTCCTCTTTGAATGCTTGGATTTCTTCTGGTTTAAGGGGTCTTCTTGTTTTTGCCATGTTCTTCTCCTCAATCCTGCTGCTATTACCAAAGCCCCGCTGTTTTTATAGAAGCTAAGACCTTCAGGATACCAGTCAAGGATATGCCGCACATAAACCACTTCAAAGGCCTAATGTTCTGAACTTTTTAGACTTCATGCTATGATTTATTAAATTTTTTGATAAAATGTAGGTATGAATGATTATTATACCCCAACCAGCATATCTTATCATTTGTCATGCCTGATTCTTATTATCCTTTTTTCCTTTTCACTGACGGAGGCGGCAATGTCTTTTGAATTGATTTCTCCTGCTTTTAAAAACGGGGGACAAATTCCATCCAGGTATACCTGCGAGGGTGAAGATATTTCTCCTCCTTTGGAATGGTCACATGTCCCCCTGGGAACCAAGAGTCTTGTGCTCATTGTAGACGACCCGGATGCACCTGATCCCAGGCATCCCAGGATGACCTGGGTTCACTGGGTCATCTACGATCTTCCTGCCGACACCCAGGGGCTGAAAGAAGGCATAAAGCCTTCCGAACTGCCTGCGGGTACAAGGATGGGCCTTAATGACTGGCATAGGCCTGGATATGGCGGTCCGTGTCCTCCCATCGGCCGTCATAGATATTTCTTTAAGCTTTATGCCCTTGACACGATTCTGGGAGACCTTGGCAGTCCTGGAAAAAAAGATGTGGAAAATAAAATGGCCGGACATGTACTGGCTGAGGCAGTACTCATGGGCACCTATCAAAAAACCAGATAACCTGATCAAGATTTCGGGGCTTGTCCACGGCCTGCAGCATGCCTAGATTAAATAAAAAGCGGGCATCTGGCTGATTTCCTACAGAAATCGTACGATTGTGGTTTTTGATGTCTAAGTATGAACGTCGAAACAGACCAGAGGTAGGAGGGAACAGGATGGATAAAGGCAAATACGGACGTCTGGACAGGCTGGTGCAGGAAAAACGGCATGATCCCTACGCGCCCAGGGAAAAATTTCCCGAACCAACCGTTTGCAGGAAATGTGGAGCTGTATTCATTGACGGACGATGGAAATGGATGGACAAACCTCCAGAAAAGGCCAATGAGGCCCTCTGCCCGGCATGCAGGAGGATTAGGGACCACCTCCCGGCAGGTACCATAGTGCTTACCGGCAAGTTCCTGGAAACCCACGGCAGCGAAATAATGAACCTTGTAAAAAACGAAGAACGGGCTGAAAATGGTGCACATCCCATGGAAAGGATAATGGAAATAAAGGAAGAACCAGGAAAAATTTCCATAACGACCACGGGCATCCATGTGGCAAGACGCATTGGAGAAGCGATTCATCATTCATATCATGGGGACTATGAACTGCAGTACGGCGATGGAGAAAAGACCGTTTCGATATCATGGCACCGCGACTAGACCTGCCTGGAACAAACAAAATGCCGGCCTACCAACGAATATACCTGATACATCCGGCACCCGGCCGTTTTTCAGCCAGCGTCCTTAAAGGTTCAGGGCCTCACTTGCCAGGATTGAAACCGCACTAACAAGGCCGTCTACCACCTTGGCGGCCTTATCATAATTCAAAGTGGAGGGAATGTCGGTTGGACGGTGATAATTGGGATTCCTGTAAAAGGCCGTATCAGTAACCATCAATGCCTGATAGCCCATCTTGTAAAATGACCAATGGTCTGAAAAATCTATACCTATTACCACGCAGGGGGCATTCAGAGTCTCTGCAGGAAGGTCGGTGCCGGAAGAAAAAGCCCTTTTAAACCTTTCAGTAAAGGATCTGGATTTGGTGTTTCCCACCAGGGCGATGAAATTTCCAGTGGAAGGATACAGCCTGTCCATGAAAGGAAGAGGAAATCTCTGGCTTCCAGGCCTTTCCGAGAAATAACCGATCATCTCCAGGCAGATCATGCCTGTCAGAGGCTGCGTCATATTCCTCAAAGCCCTGGCATACTGGTAACTGCCCATTTTCCTGGTCCTGTAGGCAGGGGGTTCTTCCAGGCAGAAAAATGCCATCCTGAGCTGTGAAGGCGGATCATGCGACAATATTCGTGCCAGCTCGAGAAGTCCAGCCACTGCACTGGCGTTGTCGTCGGCTCCCGGGGTGCAGTAGACCGTATCATAGTGTGCTCCCACTACAAGCAGCGGATTCAGGCTCTTATCCATTGGCCCCTGGCCGGGACCAGAGGCTATCACGTTAAAATATTTGTTGCCGCTATAAAAAATTTCCTGCAGTTCAACGCGGTAACCCAAGGACAAAAGGTACTCCCGCAGCATCCCGGCAACCTCTTCCAATTTTTTAGGATCAGAGTACGGCCTGGGACCTATTTTCCCAGCAAGAAGTTTCACCCATTTCTTAAGACTATCTGGATTACAAGATTTCATGGCAATATTCTCCCGGAAATATAAACCCATATCACGCACTTCAAATGCAGAACAAAATGATTTCTTTCCTGGTTTCAGTAGATTATCATTAATCAATATAATGCAAAAAAATATTCACCTGAATGGTGACAGGTTCCAACAGCAAAAACCTTCGGCATGTGAAGTCGCAGGGGGCTCGCAATTTCACCGAATTTGTCCCGTAATGCCGCAGGATCGGGCAGTTGAAGTACCATAGTACGTCTCCTTGCCCCTTCGCCAAACTTGCGAGCTGCATAATCCAGGATAATAATCTGGACCTGCTAATGCTTGTGAAAATTTGGTGTTTTTCTTGCATTAGAAATTAAAGACGAATAACAGGATGGTCAAATATGTCCGCAAAAAAGATCCTCTTGGTAGATGATGATGAAAATATACTGACAGTGCTCAAGATCCGCCTGGAAATCATGGGATTCGAGGTCACAGCCTGCAACAATCCCTTAAAGGCGCTGGAGCTCTTCCAGAGGGAAAAATTCAGCCTGGTTCTGACAGACCAAAGAATGGAGGGCCTGGAGGGTATTGAACTTCTGTCACGATTGAAACAGATTGATCCCTTTCTTCCCGTGATAATTATGACTGCCTTCGGAAAGGTGGATGATGCCGTAATCTCCATGAAACGAGGGGCATTTTCATATCTGGAAAAGCCTGTCAATCCAGAGGAGCTTGAAGACATAATATGCAAGGCCGTAGAAATCAGGGAACTAGAAGAAAGAATAAGCCTTGAAAGAGAACTTTGGGGCAAGGTTATAGCCCAGATTGGCGCAGGCCTTCTGATCCTGGATACCGAAGGCAACATAGTATGGGCCAACAAGTCTGCTGCCAGCCTGTTAGGCCTGGATTCTGACATCCTCAAGTCCAGGCTGCCCTTTGAGAGAATTATCCTTGAAAAGGTGGCTGTTAATGGGGCCAGCCATACCTTTGAATACTATGAACCAAAATCCAAGCGCTGGTTTCTGGTTTCGGCTGCAAAAAGGATAGACAAATCCAATCCGGAGCATCAGATAGCTATCATTCTCCTTGAAATCAGCAGGCTCAAGGAGGCACAAAAGGCCATTATAGAAAGGGAGCGCCTTGCTGGTGTTTTGGAGATGGCAGGCGCAGTTGCCCATGAATTCAGCCAGCCAATGCAGGCTATACTTTTGAGCAGCGAACTTATTAAAACCCTTGGACACGATCCGGACAGCGTAAAGAGGGTCCTGGGCAGACTTGAAAACCAGGTGGAGGCCCTTGGAGACCTTGTTCACAAATTGTCCGATATTACAAAATATGCCAAGAAAAAATATCCTGGCACGTCGGGAATAGTGGATCTGAAAAAGGCTGCCGCAGGTTCCTGAAAATCAAGAAAGTTTACAATTAATCTGTTCCGAATTTTTTTGCAAATAATGGTTGCAGTTCAACCATTTGTCTGTTTTTTCATCCAGACCCCCATTCCTGGTGTATGCAAAATATCGTCTTCAATATGTAGCGCCTGGAGCTGCTGTTGAACAGCTCGCGCACCAGTATCCAACCCTTTTCACCATGGGCCTAAGAGCAAAAACATGAATACAGGATAAAACCTTCCTGGAAACCTTTTTGACACGCAGTGTAATCTGTTATCTAAATCCTGCACGAGAAAAGGGGACAAAATGTTTTTTGTATTTTTATAAACACTTAGCTTTTAAAAAGCACATCAATACCATTTATGTCTTACGTGAATGTTCTCCTTTGTTTTTTTGTCCCCTTTTGCCGCCCTTCGGGATTGACAAGTTTGCCAAATCTGCTTTGTTGCTCATGGCTTGAAGTACGCAACACAAGTAGGCTTGCGCCTCGCATCTTGGACAAACTTGTCAATTGCAGGATCTAGATGTTACAACTATCTTTTTCAAAACAGACCAGCACCCAGGAGGTTATCATGAAAAAAATAGAAAGAGCCATTCTCAGTGTTACAGACAAGAGTGGTATCAGCGAATTTGCCAAGGCCCTGACAGAAATGGGGGTAGAAATTATCTCCACGGGAGGGACAGCCAGGGTAATAAGAGATGCCGGCGTGGAGGTCAAAGATGTCTCGGAGATCACGGATTTTCCGGAAATGATGAATGGACGAGTAAAGACCCTTCATCCAAAGGTGCACGGCGGCATACTCGCCATAAGGGACAACCAGGAACACGTATCGCAGATGGAGGAACACGGCATCCCTTCCATAGACATGGTGGTTGTGAACCTTTATGCCTTTGAAAAAACTGTTGCAAAGGAAGGGGTCACACTTGCCGAGGCCATTGAAAACATCGATATCGGCGGGCCCACCATGCTCAGGTCCTCAGCCAAGAATTTTCGATATGTTACAGTAATAGTAGACCCGTCAGATTATGAAAAAGTGCTTGATGAAATGAAGGCGAACCAAGGTGCCACTACCCTTAAAACCCGATTCCAACTTGCAAGAAAGGTATTTGCCACAACGAGCAGCTATGACACTGCCATTACGAAATACCTGGAGACCATAGACCCTGACACCGATCCTTATTTCAAATAATAACTGCATCTTTCCTGTAAGCGGGCAGATGCGGCTCTTGAGTCCTTGCTTTCGAACCAGGGGCATGTCCCCGTGCCCCTGCAGTGCAAAAAGCAGTCAGGAAATCTTTTGCCAAGACTTTGTCCATGATATGCCTGTCACTTTCCCATAATTCAGCCAGTGGGCTGGCGGAACTTGTGGAACTCTATTCTGCCAGGGCAGACATCCTGGAACTCAGACTGGATCTTCTTCCAAATCCTTCGGAATTTGATTTTCAGACTGTCTCTGCCCTAAACCACCCACCGTTGATCTTTACCAACAGAAAGGCATCAGAGGGAGGAGGTTACAGGGGAGAAGAAAGACTTAGAATCGACCTCCTGAAGCAGGCAGCGGCATCAGGTGCAGATTTTGTAGATATTGAATATTCAACCAGGCAGGACCTCAGGACTGATCTTTTGGAAAGGGCCAAGGAGACCAACACCAAGGTAATAATATCCTATCATGATTTTGAAAAGACACCTGAAGAGATGTTTCTGCTGGAACTCTTTAAGGACATGTCAGATACAGGTGCGGATATTGCCAAAATAGTAACAATGGCCCAAAGCCCCCTTGATTTTCTGAATTTCAAGCCGGTTTTCATTGAATCAAGGAGGAGGTCCATGCCGGTTATTGCCTTCTGCATGGGAGAAAAGGGCAAATTCAGCCGCATCTTTTCCCTTTTTCTGGGAAGTTTTCTCACCTTTGCCTCACCACACTCCTCGTCCAACACTGCACCGGGGCAGATTCCAATTGAGGGCATGAAAAAGATCCTAGAACTTATTGAACCCCTCAGCTCCTCATGAAGATCCTCCTTACCAATGATGACGGCATCTACTCGCTGGGGCTTTGCGCCCTTTACGAAGCATTCACACAGGACGGGCATGAAGTTGCAGTGGTGGCCCCGGAAAGTGAAAAAAGCGCAGTAGGCCATGCCATAACCCTTGCTGATCCCATAAGGGTGAAGAGGATTACCCGGGCTGGAGAGACATTTGGATGGGCCATAAATGGAACGCCCGCAGACTGCGTAAAGCTGGGAATCAATGCCCTCCTGAAAGAAAAACCAGACATGATAATATCAGGCATAAATCTGGGAGCAAATGCAGGCATAAATATTCTCTATTCCGGAACTGTATCTGCCGCCACTGAGGCTGCCATAATGGGCATAAAGGCCATTGCTGTTTCAATCGACACGTTTACCGACCCTCAATTTTGTACTGCTGCCTTCTACGTTAAAGATTTAGCAACCTGGTTCCTTACAGAAAACTCTGACTGTCTTGCTATAAATGTGAATGTTCCATCTCTGCCTGCAAATAAAATAGCCGGCATCAAGGTTACTGTTCAAAACACCCAATGCTTTATGGAAAGATTTGAAAAAAGAAAGGACCCCAGGGGCAATATATATTTCTGGCAATGTACTTCTGCCATTCATCAAATTGAAGAAGAAGATAGCGATCTTGCATGGTTGCAAAAGGGATATATCACGATTACTCCACTGAAATTCGATCTAACACATAAGAGATGCCTAAATAAAATTCGGCCTCCCATGTTCTACTAACAGTCAATCTCATTCAAATTTTATTCTATATCTGCTTGACAAGACCATCCATATATTTTATAGCCCTTTTTTAAATACTAAAAGGAGGATAAATAATGGCAAGAAAAAGAAGCAGGCCCTACACAAGTGACGATGTAGAATTTATACACAAGAATTACGCAGCAATGACTGCTGCTGAGATAGCAGAAAAACTAGGTATCAGCAAATTTCAAGTCTCAAAGATTGTTAGCGAACTAAGAAAACACATAGACCTTCCCAAAAAAACAGCCAAGAGACCGAATCCAATCCTGGAATATCTTAAAAAAGCTGGTCTCCCAATTAAGGAAGAAAAAGCCACCAAGGCTAAAGGTGGAAGGGGCAGAAAGAAAAAGACCTGATTTTTCTCAAAGCGGCTTTACGACAAAGACAAACGGTCCTGCTTAGTTGTTTGCGGATTGTTTGTCTTTTTATTTTTGCACCATTCTTGCTTAAATTAACTTGTCCAGGGGTTTATCATGAAAATAACTTCCTATGGATTTGGCAGAATAGAAATAGACAACAAGAGCTATACCAGTGATTTAAAGATAATAAATGGGCAAGTAAGGCCAAACTGGTGGCGAAAAAACGGGCACAGATTAGAAATTGATGACATAAGGGATATAATTGATGCAAAACCTACTGTTATTGTGATAGGAACCGGTTATTCAGGGCTTATGCGCCTTTCAGAAGGCCTGCCGGAACACCTCTTGACATTAGGGATTGAAACAGAAGCTTACCCCTCTGGAAAGGCGGTGGAACGGTTCAACAAGCTTATTAAAAAATTGAGCAAACAAAGGGTGGCCCT
>JALVJO010000078.1:0-59353 GCA_027028245.1 Deltaproteobacteria bacterium | reverse complement strand
AAGCCCGTCCTATACAAAAACCAGCCCGACGGGTATATTCGTTTTACTGAGCCTTGGCCTTCCCGGGCAATTTCTTCTGACTACGGTTAACAAAACGTGATATCAAATGCTAAAGCGGCCATATCAGAATTCCTGGTTGAATGGGTCCGTTTTGTCACCAGAATCCCCGGGTGGGTACTATTCATCTCTTTCACCCTGGTGGCAGCAGCTGGATTTTATGCGGCAGGCCATCTCGGGGTTATCACAGACACCTCGGAAATGCTTTCCGAAAAACTCCGCTATCTTCAGATCTACAGACATTACAAAAAGGAATTTCCCCATTCTTATGACAGGATAGTCATTGTAATCGACGGCCTTACGCCGGATCTTGCTTCAGATGCCAGAGACAGGCTCGCTTCAGCCCTGCGTAAACACAGCGACCTTTTTCACTGGGTTTATCTCCCGGGTGACGACACATTTTTCAAAAAGGAGGGGCTGCTGTTTCTTTCAGTTTCAGAACTGGAAACATTGGGCGACCGCCTGGCACAGGCGGAACCGCTGATGGCCTCCCTGGTGGAAAGACCTGATCTCCAGGGTTTTTTTTCAATCCTTTCTCTGGCCATGGACGCGGAAAAAAAGGGAGAGAGGATAGACCTTTCACCTGTCTTTTCAGAACTCACCGATACCCTGAGGCACATCAATCATAAACGATTCTATCAGCTGTCGTGGATGCGTCTCATGTCAGGCAGCGGCAGCTCTCCATCTACAAGGCAATTTGTCATAGTTCAGCCCGCTGTGAATTATGAAACGGTTCTCCCAGGCAAGACATCTATTTCAATAATACGAGATATAGTAAAGGATCTGAACCTGGTTCCAGACCGAGGCATCAAGGTCATGCTCACAGGCGACATTCCCATGCAGTACGATGAGCTGAAAAGCGTCACCCAGGGTGCCAAAACTGCAGGGATATTGTCCTTTATCATGGTAAGCATAGTCTTGATAACAGGTCTGGGCTCCTTCAGGCTGGTACTTGCCACCCTGGCACCTCTGATCGCAGGTCTGGTCTGGACTGCCTTGTTTGCTGCCTTGGCCGTGGGTCATCTGAACATGATCTCTGTGGCCTTTGCCGTATTGTTCATAGGTCTTTCAGTGGACTATGCCGTTCATCTCTGCCTGAGATACAGGGAATTGCTGGTGGAGGGCATCCCTTCCAGGGAGGCGATAATTGCTTCGGCAAGAGACGTGGGGCCTTCCCTGATCTTGTGCGCCCTGACTACAAGCATAGGATTTTACAGCTTCATGCCCACAGACTTTTCAGGTGTTGCCGAACTTGGCCTCATAGCCGGCACAGGCATGTTTATCGGGCTGTTTTCAAATCTTACCATCCTGCCTGCAGTAATAGCAGTTCTGCCGCTTTCTGCATCCGGCAACAGGCCCTATTATATAAAGCTCGGAGGCAGCGCCTTCTTCTTCAAATTCCTGACCATACCTTACAAGCACGGCAGGCTTCTCAGGATAACTGCTGTCTTTCTTACCATGGCAGCCTTCTGGTACGTACCGAAAATCCGGTTTGACAGCAACCCAATAAACCTCAGGGACCCACATGCCGAGTCCATAATAGCTTTCAAAAAACTGCTGGAAGACCCTAACAGTTCCCCGTGGAGTCTGGAATCCCTTGCTCCAAACAAACAGCAGGCTGCAGAAAGGGCAGAAAGATTCAAGACCCTCCAAATGGTAAGACATGCCCTTACCCTTGAAAGCTTCATTCCCAAAGACCAGCAGGATAAGCTCGATATTATCTATGATCTGAGCATGATAATGGATCCGGTTGTGAATGCCCGGATAGACGCTTTACGCACCGTTGATCCCTCAGAAGAGATAAAAAGCCTCAAGTCCTTTGTGAAAAGACTTCAGGAAAGGGCTGCTGCAAAGTCCGTTCAGCAAGGGCCGGACTTATCGCAAAACCTTCTTTCAGAGCTTTTGCGTTTTATGAAGGAAACTGAGGCCCTGCCCCCTGACCAGCAGGCCATAAGGATTTCGGTGCTGAGAGAAGCTGTTTTAGGCTCCTTTCCATCAAGGGTTCGCGACCTGAAACTGGCACTGTCTGCCCAGTCAGTATCTGAAAGGGACATCCCGGCCGACCTGAAATCCGAATGGGTCGGGATGTCAGGTGTCAGACGGATCAACGTGGTACCAAGAAAAAACCCCTCAAATGATGAAGAAATCCGAAAATGGATCCAGGAAGCCAGGACAGTTGATCAGGATATTACAGGCTACGCCGTGCTCATCATGGAAGGTGGGAAGGTGGTATTAAATGCATTCAAGGAGGCATTTACTGCAAGCCTTGCAGCCATATCCCTGCTGCTTCTCCTCTTGATGCCTTACAAGCGGGATGCCTTGATAGTCTTTTTTTCCCTTATCCTGGCAGGCATTCTCACAGGAGGGCTCATGGTGCTTTCAGGAATTGATCTCAATTTTGCCAACATAATTGCGCTGCCGCTAATACTGGGCATAGGCGTAGATAACGGGATACACATCGTTCACAGGTTCAGAAAGGCACTTTCAAGGCCTGTCACCATCCTTGAGACCAGTACTGCAAGGGCCATAGTATTCAGCACCCTTACCACTATATGCAGCTTCGGCAACCTTGCTGTCTCACCCCATGTAGGAATGGCCAGCATGGGAAAACTTCTCACAATAGGTATATCCATGGCCCTGCTCACAGCCATATTGATAATACCAGCATTTTTGACAGCCTACTGCAGCAAGGCCTGAGCCCTGCACTTACCTGTGCCTTATGTATTTGTTCACTGCCCTGTTGTGCTCCTTGAGTGTCTTGGAAAAGTAATGTCTTCCGTTACCCTTGGAAACAAAAAAGAGATATTCAGTCTTTTTGGGATACAGCACGGCTCTCAGGGACTCAAGACCAGGGTTACATACCGGCCCCTTGGGAAGTCCTTTCAGGGTGTACGTATTATAAGGGGTGCTTTTGCGAAGATCCTTCCAGGTCAGTCTTTTCTTCTTTATCTTTCTTTCTATTAAAACACCGTATTTTACAGTCGGATCTGCCTGGAGAGGTATTCCCTTTTTCAGCCTGTTCCAGAAAACGCTTGCTATCAGGGGTTTTTCTTCCTGCACTGCTGCCTCCAGCTCGACAATGGACGCAAGTGTTACAACCTCATGGACAGTACTTCCTATTTCAGAAACCCTTTTGTCAAAACCGTTATCCTTCCATACCTTCCAGAATTGCAGAATAAAGGTAGAGACTATCTCACGGGCTGAACTGCTCTTTGAAAGATAATAGCTTTCCGGGAAGAGATATCCTTCGGCACTGTCGGCCTGGATTCGATTTTTCCTGAGAAAATCCCAATCTGTGCAGACCTTCAAAAAAGTGCTGGCCTGGACAAGCGCCCCTCTGTCCAATAGCCTGGCTATCTCAAACATGTTATAACCTTCCGGTATGGTGATCAGATGTCTTACAACCTTACCGGAGACAAGTATCTCCAGAATCTCCTCTGGAGACATGGCCGGGCTGAGCTTGTATTCCCCGGCCTTCAGGGCAGAAAGCTCCTTTTTATACCATGCAAGGACATAGAAGACCTCTTTGGACCTTATAAGACCGCGTGTTTCCAGCTCTTGGGCAATGGTTAAAAAGGAAGAGCCCTTTGGTATATCAAAAATCACGGCAGGAGCACTCTGGGCAACGGGCCTCGTCATCTCCTGCCACTTGCTGTAGCCTGCCCAGGCCAACATGAAAAGCAAATAAAACAGTATGATCCATTTGAACTCGGAGAAAAATTTCATATGAACAGGGAAAAGTTATTCTGGGTAATTATAGTATTGCTCTTTTTTTTCTGGATGTACCTGGTTTGGAAAAATCCTGCCAGGGCCCCATGAATTTTCAGGCCCTCAAGTTTTGTAGGGCAGAAGGCTGAAAACGCAAAACAGACCGGCCGCATCACAGAAACTAACCCTCCATGCAACAAAGAGCACCGGCCAGGCATATAAAAAGAATATAAGGGTTCGGCCGAGGATTTGCCAGGGTTACCTGGAATATTCCGGCCTGGAGCACGGTTCGACATGGCTTATGTCATAAAGGAGATTAACAGGCTCACAGGGAAAGCCATTCACAAATACGCACTCCTGGAAGAAGGAGACCGGATACTTGCAGCTGTTTCAGGCGGATGCGACAGCCTTGTAATGCTCCATTTCCTGGTTGAATGGTCAAAAAAGGCGCCTATTCATTTTGAGCTCTTTCCGGTATTCCTGGATATGGGCTTTGGGGATAAAAAGACCTGGGCTGCATTAAACAGGCATTTTCAAGAGCTTCGCCTTCCATATTACATGGAAGAGACAAACTTCGGCCCCCTTGCCCACGGGCCCTTCAACAAGGGAAAGAGTCCTTGTTTTATCTGTTCCCTCAACAGGAGGAAAAGACTCTTTGAGCTTACACGTGTACTTTCTTGCAACAAGATTGCCCTGGGACATAACCTGGATGACCTGATAGAGACGCTTTTTATGAATATGTGCTTCAGTGGAGAAATGAGCACCATGCTTCCCAGGCAGGAAATGTTCAAAGGTGTTATTACACTCATCCGCCCACTGGCCCTGGCAGATGAGGATAAAATAAGAAAGGTTTCAAGATTGCTGGGTCTGCCTGTCTGTAAAAACCAGTGTCCCTCTTCCGGCAGATCCAAGAGGCAGGACATAAAAGAATTTCTTTCCAGCCTTTATACAAGAAACCGCAAAATAAAGGGAAATATCAAGAGGGCCCTCTTCCACATGCGTCCAGAATATCTTCCAGGCTGACAGGTCCCTCCCGCACCACGGCAGGAGGCTCTACTGTCGCATCAAGAATGGTAGATGCAGGCCCAGGCGGAATCTTGCCGGCATCAAGAAAGTAATCCGGCCGATGGTAGACCAGTTGTTCTCTCACCTCCTCTATAGTCTTTGGAAGTTCCATCCCGGAAATATTTGCACTGGTAGCCGTAATGGGTCTGCCAACGGCCCTTACAAGCGCCTGTGCAACAGGATGGCTTGACATCCTTACACCTATCCTCCCTGTAGTACCGGTGAGCTGAAAGGCCAGTCCCTCCCGGGCTGGCAGCAACAGGGTGAGAGGCCCGGGCCAGAATCTGTCCATCACCTTTCTGGCACAGGCAGTCAGCCTGAACCTGTCTATGGGGGCCTGGATTATTGAATCTACAAGTATGAGAAGGGGTTTTGCAGACGGGCGCTTCTTTATTCTGTAAATCCGTTCTAGGGCCTTTTCATGATCTATGGAAGCAGCAAGACCATAACTTGTCTCCGTGGGAATCACGCAGACCCCTCCTTCTTTCAGGATGATTGCCGCTTCCTTGACGGCTTTTTCCATTTCCGGGGGCAGATTCACCAAGACCTTCAGGCAGGATCATAGAGCATGGAAATCTGCAGCAGACAAAACGACCGGAGCCTGAATATCAAAAGGTGGAAAAAAGTTATCCCACACGGATGCATTTCCATGTCCTTAACCACAAACTGTTTTGAAACCTGCTATTTCTCATTGGATCTCAGGACCTTTTCTGCCTGATCCTTCCTGAAACCCTCCAGTTTATTCCTTAAAGAAGGGCTTGAAAGCGCCAGGATCTCCAGGGCAAAATAGGCGGCATTTTTGGCCCCGGCCTTTCCGATTCCCATTGTTGCAACCGGCACTCCAGGAGGCATCTGCACGGTGGAAAGAAGTGCGTCCATCCCGTTAAGAGGGGAACTGTCGATGGGCACTCCTATCACAGGAAGGCATGTATGGGCGGCCATGGCTCCTGCAAGGTGGGCTGCCATTCCCGCACCTGCAATTATGACCTTGGTTCCTGACTCGGCTGCCTGCCTGGCAAATTCAGCAGTATGATCAGGACACCTGTGGGCAGACAGGACCTTTACCTGGTAGGAAATGCCGAAATCAGCAAGCACAGATGCAGCCTTTTTCATCACCTTTTCATCACTCTTGCTGCCCATGACTATGGCCACATCACATCTTTCAGCCGTGTGCCTCAATGCCTTCTGGCCGATGTCCCTTCGATAGTGCATCCCGTCCCACTTGATCTCGGAAACTGCCTTGTAGGCCCTTTTTATGGCATCTTCTATGGTATCTCCAAGGGCAGTCACCCCAAGCACCCTGCCTCCGGCCGTTACATATTCTCCGTTTTCCAGCCTGGTACCTGCATGAAATACCATGACATCCTTCATTTTTTCTACCCGGTCCAGACCGTTGATTTTCTTACCGGTTTCGTATTTGCCAGGGTACCCGTCCGAGGCCAGAACCACGCAAACTGCTGCCCTGCTGTCCCATTCAAGTTGGATATTATCCAGACGTTCATCTATGGCTGCCTCCACCACATCCAGCAGATCCGTCTTCATCCTCATGAGGATAGGCTGGGCCTCAGGGTCACCAAAGCGGCAGTTGAACTCTAAGACCTTGGGATTGGAGTCTTTAATAATGAGACCAGCATATAAAACACCCCTGTAAGTACGGCCCTCTGCTGACATTGCCTGCACTGTGGGCGTCATGATCTCATCCATAACCTTGTCAAAGATATCAGGAGTGACCACCGGGGCAGGCGAATATGCCCCCATGCCACCGGTATTCGGGCCCTTGTCGTCATCGAAAACCGCCTTGTGATCCTGTGACGTAGCCAGGGGGAGAACTGTTTTCCCATCCGTTACTGCCATAAAGGATGCCTCTTCGCCCTGGAGGAATTCTTCTACAATAAGCCGGTTTCCAGCCTCTCCGAATGCCTTTTTCACAAGAACAAGGTCGATGGCCTCGTAGGCTTCCTCCAGTGTGAAGCACAGTAACACGCCCTTGCCCGCAGCAAGTCCATCGGCCTTTATAACAACAGGTACTCCTGTTTCCTCCCGGACATAGGCCCTGGCAGAATCGGCACTGGTGAAAACCTTGTACCTGCCTGTTGGAATCCCGTATTTTGTCAGCAGATCCTTTGTAAAAACCTTGCTTGCCTCTATTTCAGCGGCCTTTTTGGCCGGACCGAATACCGTAAGGCCCTGGCTCTGGAACAGGTCAACTATCCCGTCTGCAAGCGGGGCCTCCGGGCCGACTATGGTAATATCCACCTGATTCTTTTGGGCAAATGCTGCCAGTCCCTCGAGGTCTGAAGCCTTAATGGGTATGCACTCTGCATGCTTGGAAATGCCGGCATTGCCTGGCGCACAATAGATTTTGCCTGCCCTGGGGCTCTGGGAAAATTTCCAGCACAAAGCATGTTCCCTTCCTCCGGAACCCACAACCAGAATATTTCTTTTTTCCATAGTAAATAAACTCCCCTGATCATGTTATATTCTGAAGGTACAAGTACTAATAAGTAGAATCTCACAGGTCAAGACAGCCATGCAGCCAACAAAGGTGAAAAAATTGGATTTCCCGGGCCGGATGACGACCTTTCCCTTTTTGAAGACCTTGCAACAATATCAGACCCTGGTGATGCTCTCAGACCATTATGAATATCAGAAAAAAGGCTGATTCCAGAAAAAATCCAGGATTGCTGCAGAACAGGTACATGTTGACGGTGGTGCTGCTGCTTGGGCTTTTCAGCATAATTACCATGATAAGTGCCGTGGGCACATACAGGATTTCCATCCAGGGTTCACGGCACCTTTTGGAAACACGAGCCACAGACATTGCAGTCAACCTCGGGTTCACCCTGGAAAGGCTGGGACTCAACCCTGACCTCTTCTGCGATCTGGTGGAATCCGATAGATGGGAATACCTTGCATTCCTGGCGCTCATAGACAAGGACAGGACAATTATTCTGCATTCCAATGAAAAACTCATTGGGAGAAAGATCCACGACCCGGTCATAAACAAGGTCTTCAGGAAGGAGAGAATATTCCCGCATTTCGAAAAACTGGCAACGGGTGAGGAGGTATTCATACTGGATTTTCCCCTGAAGCTTCACATAAGTGAAGTCAACAGGATGGACAGGAGCTACCGGATGCACGACGTTGTCCCGGAGCTGAGGCCCGAAACCCTAGAGCCGGTACCGGCACTTCGTATCTTCTGCTTGAGGGTAGCACTGCATCCCTATCCTGCCAGATCCATTGAACGGCGAGCAAAGTTCCAGCTCATCATGATCCTGGCATCACTATCCCTGCTCTGGATCCTTGCCCTGTTTTTCATTCGGGCCTGGCAAAAAAACTACAGGCTCGAAAAGAGCCTTGCAGAAAAGGAAAGGATGGCCGCCCTGGGACAGATGGCAGCCGTGCTTGCACATGAAATCAGAAATCCCCTAAGCAGCATAAAGGGTTTTGCCCAGATCTATGTTGAGGATACCAAAGACCCTGACCTAAGAGAAGACATGGCTGTGATAGTGGAACAGGCTGACCGGCTGGAAAGACTCACGGCCAACCTGCTGGTCTATGCCAGACCCACAGAGCTGAATATCCAAAGCTTTTCCCTGGATATTTTCTGCAGGGAACTGGAAAGACTCCTGGCTGCTGAAAAAAAAGGGATAACCCTGGAGCTTGACTGCAGCAGGAAGACCGTCAGGGCAGACAGGGAAAAGCTGATCCAGATCGTCTTGAACCTGGTACAGAACTCCATGGAAGCCATGGCAGGACAGAAAGACGAAAAAAAGGTGACCGTGGACATAAAGGCATCCGATGACGGGATCAATATAAGGGTGGCCGATACCGGCCGCGGCTTCCCTGAAAACCTGGGAAGTGATATATTCGAGCCCTTTGTTACCACCAAGACAAAGGGCACAGGACTCGGGCTTGCCATCGTAAAGAGGCTGGTACTTGCCATGGATGGTAAAATCGAGTTCAGGAACATGGCTGGCGGTGGCGGCGTTGTTGAAATTTTCCTTCCCTGGCCAGGGGAGGAACAGGATTAAAAATGGCTTTGGCGAGCACTGAAAAACAAATCTTCATATGTGAAAGCTGCGGCTACAGTTCTGTAAAATGGCTCGGCAGGTGCCCGGAATGCGGTTCCTGGGACTCCATGGAAGAAAGAAGGGTCCAAAAACCGGTTATTCAGCGGACATCCGGGGCAGATGCACACCAAACTGAAGCCCCCCTTCCCCTTTCTGAAATTTCCTCAAAGGACAAGGCAGTTCGTCTCGAAACAGGCATAGCTGAAGTAGACAGGGTACTCGGAGGGGGCATAGTAGCCGGATCCCTGATCCTTCTGGGAGGTGAACCTGGTATCGGCAAATCAACTCTTCTGCTACAGACGCTTTCTGTACTTTCCGGCAGGGAACTCAAGGTACTTTATGTAAGCGGTGAAGAATCATCTGCCCAGATAAAGCTCAGGGCCGAAAGAATAGGCCCTGGGAGCGGCAGCATGCTGGTCTTATGCGAGTCTGCCATGCCAAGGGTCGAGGAGGCGGTTCGACAGACGCAGCCTGACATACTGGCCGTTGATTCCATCCAGACACTGCATGATCCCGGCATAGGCTCACTTCCCGGAAGCATCAATCAGGTACGCAGTGTCGCCTCTGCATTGATGCAGGTTGCAAAGGGCATGGGGCTGACTGTTTTCATCATCGGACATGTCACCAAGGAAGGTGCAATAGCCGGCCCTCGCGCCCTGGAACACCTGGTTGACACGGTCTTGTATTTTGAAGGCGACCGTACACATTCCTTCCGCATACTCAGGACCGTCAAGAACAGGTTCGGCCCCACCCACGAAATCGGTGTTTTTGAAATGACCGATTCCGGGCTGAAAGAGGTGACAAACCCGTCCAATGTGTTCATGGACCAGAGGGAAAAGGACATCGCCGGCTCTGTCATAGTCCCCTGTCTCGAGGGAACCAGGCCGATTCTTGTGGAGATTCAGGCCCTGGTAAACCGGTCATACCTGGCAATGCCCAGGAGGACAACCGCTGGTGTCGACTCCAACCGCCTGGCACTTCTTACTGCAGTGGCTGAAAAACATCTGGGAATAGCCCTTTACGACAGGGATATTTTCATAAACGTGGCAGGGGGGTTCAGGCTTTCAGAACCAGCAGCGGATCTGCCCCTTATATGTGCGATTCTTTCAAGTTTTACAGAAAAGGCCCTTGGGCTCGGCACCGCGGTTTTCGGAGAGGTCGGTCTCACAGGCGAAATAAGGCCGGTGGGAAGGATGCAGCTGAGGATAAATGAGGCATCAAGGCTTGGCATTAATAAATGCCTTGTTCCAAGGGCCGGGACAGAAAAATTAAAGGTACCGGAAGGGATGGAACTAGTCCGGGCTTCATCGCTGCAGGACATAAACAGCGTGCTGCAGCCCTAGTCGGAAGAAGGGAGCATTCCCATTTTGTCCCCCCATTTGTGCCACTGGCAAGGAAGGGGTGTTTCTTGAAAGGTTTCACCACAAGGAAGCCCACTTCAGCCGCAGTGAAGCCGCTGAGATTGGCGATGTATGCATTCGAGAAAGATTTGAAATCTGCACAGCGGCTTGGTGAACCTTGAAAGAAATGCGCCAATCCTTGCCCTAACTCATACAGGGACAAACCGGGAATGCTCCCCGGAAGAAAAAGTGAAAAGTCCCATTTATGAGCATCAATCAGTCTGTTTCAGCACCCCCAGGTGCCGGCTGTACCAGGTGCTTTGACCTTTTTTATCCGGTTTAATTGACCTTAATTCCTTGACACTCCACTTAAGCTATCCTAAACTTTCCAGATTCATGGCGGGCTAGCCTTTTTGGTTATCAAACTTAAATTATTTCAGACAACAACTCACAGCAACGAAAAATTCTTTCAATTAAAATAACTTCTTCAAAAGG
Organism: Deltaproteobacteria bacterium; assembly: GCA_027028245.1. GTDB lineage: Bacteria > Desulfobacterota > Dissulfuribacteria > Dissulfuribacterales > QOAL01 > QOAL01. The sequence continues at coordinate 48,615 of JALVJO010000078.1, read as the reverse complement.
AGAACTATATCATGTCAAACGACAAAATTTTTCAGGTCACAGATGCGGATTTTGAAACCCAGGTGCTCAAGTCAGATCTTCCCGTGCTTGTTGATTTCTGGGCGGCCTGGTGCGGCCCCTGCAGGGCGATTGCACCTGTGGTGGACGAAATGGCCCAAAAGTACGACGGAAAGGTCCGGATAGCAAAGATGAATGTGGATGAAAACCCAGCCACGCCAGGCAGATACGGAATTCGCGCCATACCTACCCTTATCCTTTTCAAGGACGGCCAGGTCGTGGACCAGATCACCGGTGCAGTTGGTAAGGCTGTCATAGAGGGAGCCATAGGCAAAGTGGTCTGACAAATGGACAAGAAACAGCTGGTAATAATAGGCGGCGGTCCAGCAGGACTTGCTGCAGCCATTTATGCAGGACGATCCGATCTAGACGGGATGCTGCTGGAAAAGCTGAGTCCCGGCGGACAGGTTCTCATAACTGACCGCGTAGACAACTACCCAGGCTTTCCTGAAGGCATTTCAGGCTTCGACCTGGTGGACAAGATGGCAGCCCACGCCAGGAAATTCGGCATAGAAGAAAAAAACGGAGAGGTGGTCAGCATAACAAGGCAGGATGACTCGTCCTTGAAGATAAATCTGGCGGGAGACGAAGAGATCCTCACCCGGACTATCATCATTGCCACAGGTGCTACCCACAGAGCCTTGGGCGTCAAGGGAGAAGAAGAACTCACAGGCCGGGGCGTTTCCTACTGCGCTACATGCGACGGGCCATTTTTCCGGGACCAGGTGGTAGCCGTGGTGGGAGGAGGCGACAGTGCCGTCCAGGAGGCGATATTCCTGACAAAATTCGCCAAAAAGGTATATGTCATACACCGAAGGGACGAGCTCAGGGCCACAAAGATCCTCCAAAAAAAGGCCATGGAAAATCCCTTGATAGAGTTCATTTGGGACAGCATTGTGGAAGAGATCATGGGTTCCGACAGTGTTGAAGCTGTCCGAATACTCAACAAAAAAAGCGGTGCCAAGTCCACCCTTGCAGTACAGGGGGTATTTATTTTCGTAGGCATACAGCCCAACACGAAATTTCTAAGGGGCTTTGTGGACATGGACCAGGGCGGTTTCATCAAGACAGACGATTGGATGCGGACTTCTGAAAAGGGTGTCTATGCTGCAGGAGATTGCAGGCTCAAGCCCCTGCTCCAGATCGTTACGGCAGTTTCAGATGGAGCTACAGCTGCCTTTGCTGTTGAACATGACCTGTCATGAACTTGAAAATCCTGAGCAGGATAATTTGTCTCCATATTGTGCTACTCCTTGCCATGCCGTCTGCAGGCTTTTCCAAGGAGGGGGATTCATGGCTCAAGCACATCTTTTCTCCTTCTGAAGACACTGAGGAGGAAGGCCCTGTTGCGCCCCAGGCCCAGCTTACGGCCAAGGCCATGCATTACTTCGACATAGGCCGCTATCAGCTTGCAGAAGAAGAATTCAAGAAGATAAGAGACCGCTATCCCTTCAGCCCCTACGCCACTGTTGCGGAGCTCAGGCTTGCCGACTGCAAATATTACCAGGGACTCTATGAAGAGGCCATTCCCCTTTATGAGGAATTCGAAAATCTCCACCCCACCAACGAGGCTGTCCCCTATGTAATATTTCAGATAGGCTCATGCTATTACAACCTCATGGATACGCCTGACAGGGATCAAACCAGCACCCGCAAGATGATAGACACCTATAACCGTCTCATAAAAAGATATCCGGAAAGTGCCTTTACAGTGGAGGCGGAAAAACGGATTACAGAGGGCAGAGCGCTTCTGGCAGAGCATGAATGGGTGGTAGCCCACTGGTACCTCAGAACAGATCACCTGCATCAGGCCCTTAAGCGCCTGGAAAACATCGTTACGATCTATCCTGACACCCCGATCTATTACAAGGCGGCAAGAATCCTAGCTGAACACAAGGACGAACTGGCCAAGCTGGAATACCACGAATCTGAAAACACTGAGCCCCTGGTACTAAAAAAAGAACACTGGTGGAACAAGATCTGGCCCTTTTAATCCTATTCAACTAAAGACAAGTGTTGTATCTCTTCCTTTCCATTTCAGCTGCCTTTATCTGGCTGGTAATACTCCTGCTGCCCTGGCAGCCCTGGAAGGTAAAGGAAACCCTTGAAAGCCGCGGCGGAAAACCCCCTTCACCCCGAAAGGAGCTGACCGTTCTGATACCGGCCAGAAATGAAGAAAAAACCATAGATAAGACCATCGGAGCAGTAAAAAAGCAAGGCAGCTGCATAAGAATAATAGTAGTGGATGACTGTTCCACCGACCAGACAGCAGCCGTAGCACAAAAGGCAATGAGCACCTCAGGCTCTGTCATCAGGGGAAGGCCTCTTCCTCCTGGCTGGAGCGGAAAGGTCTGGGCACTTGAACAGGGATTTCAAAGGGTCAACACCCCATTTGTGCTGCTTCTGGATGCTGACATAATACTCAAACCAGGAATAATTACCGCTGCGGTGGAACACCTTGAAAAAAACCACCTGGATCTTGTCTCTCTCATGGCACAACTGAGAATGAAAAACATCTATGAAAGGCTTTTCATGCCGGCTTTCATCTACTTTTTCAAGCTGTTATATCCCTTCCAGCTCTCAAACAGGGCCGACACATCCACTGCCGCCGCTGCAGGAGGCTTTATCCTGGCGAGGACCCATGCCCTCAGGCAGGCTGGTGCCTTCGAATCTATAAAGGATGCCATAATTGATGACTGCAGCCTTGCCTCAAAGGTCAAAAAAGCCGGTTTCAGGACCTGGATAGGTCTTACCAGGTCCGTTGTCAGCATCAGAAGCTATGAATCCATAAAAGATATCTGGCACATGGTGGAAAGAACAGCCTTTGCCCAGCTCAGGTACTCCTGGCTGCTGCTCATTCTGGCCACAGTCATTATGATCATACTCTTTTTCTGGCCTGTCCTTGGACTTTTTTCCATAGATAATGAAATTGCTGTCCTCTGCATAGCAGCATTACTATTTATATGCATCACTTATCTTCCAGTAATCAAATTTTACCACCAGCCATCACTTCTTGCCTTGTCACTGCCGGCAGCAGCCATGCTTTTTATGGCAATGACATGGTCATCAGCTTTAAGTCATCTGGCAGGAAAAGGCGCCTGCTGGAAAGGCAGATGCTATAGACGGGAAACACCATGAAAAGACTCGAAATTGTTCTTGCCCAGCCCAGAGGGTTCTGCGCCGGGGTCAAAAGGGCCATCAAGATAGTTGAGACCGCCCTTTCGCGTTATGATGATACAGTATGGGTAATCCACGAAATAGTCCACAATACCCACGTTATCCAGAATCTCTCCAAGGCCGGTGCTAGGTTTGTAGAAGAACTGGAGGAAATCCCCCCGGGTTCCATAACCATTTTCAGCGCCCATGGTGTGGCAATGGCAGTGGAGAAGAAGGCTGAAGAAATGGGCCTGATAACCATTGATGCCACCTGCCCCCTAGTCAAGAAGGTTCATCATCAGGCACAGCGTTATGCCAAAACGGGCCACACCATAATCATTATAGGCCACCATGGTCATCCTGAAGTAGAAGGCACCCTTGGAAGGGTCAATGGGAAAGTGCACGTGATCTCCACCATTGAAGACATAGAAAATCTGAAGGTCTCCAGGACCGACAAGCTGGCCTATGTTACCCAGACCACCCTCAGTACAGATGACACCAGGGACCTTATAAACATGTTGAACGAGAAATTCCCAGGCATTCACGGACCAAACCTGAAAGATATCTGTTATGCCACACAGAGCCGGCAGGATGCCGTGAGAAAAATTTCTGAATCAATAGAACTGCTCCTGGTGGTGGGTTCGCCCAACAGCTCAAATTCCAATCGCCTCCGGGAAACCGGGGCTGCCCAGGGCCTTCCTGCCTATCTGGTAGACAATGCCGGTGCCATAGACATGAAGTGGCTTGAAGGGAAAAAGAGGATAGGCATTACAGCCGGTGCATCCGCTCCTGAAGTCCTGGTTCAGGAGGTTATAGAAAGACTCGGCAGGCATTTTGATATTTCTGTTGAGACCATGCAGGGAAGAGAAGAATCCATGAGATTTAAACAGCCTGTATTTCCTGCACTTGAACAGAAAGGAAAAGACTGATACTGAATGGGATGGAGCTGTCCTATCCGAAACCCTTAACCATGCCGGAACAAAGAGACACTATGACCAAGCCCAAGAACCTGGATGAAACAGCAGGCAAGGGGCTTTTTCTGACGCTTGTGGCCGTTACAAGCCTCTTCCTGTGCCTGTTCCTGTTATCGTTGTGGATAATCCCCTATTTCGGCTTCAATGCCATCCATCCCTGGGCCAAGTGGATCGCTGCAGGACTTGTGGGCAGCGCCCTCCTGGTCGTCCTATGGGCGAGTCTCGGCCTTTTGATAAAATCAACAACTGGTAAAAACCTGCCCTTTTTCAATAAGATGCGGGGAATAACCATCAGGCTGTTTCTGCCTGTCATGACCCTGATAGGAAGAATCTTTGGTATCTCCAAAAACAAGATCCGCTCCTCATTCATCAGGGTAAATAACGACCTGGTTCTGTCAGAGGCAGGCACTTTCAGGCCCGAGCAGATGCTGATGCTCATGCCCCATTGTCTTCAGAACAGCAGGTGCAAACTCAGGCTCACTTACAACGTCAGAAACTGCAAAAGATGCGGCAAATGCTCCATCGCCGGCCTGCTGGAACTCAGCGACAAGTATAATATTCATCTTGCAGTAGCCACCGGGGGCACAATCGCAAGGAGAATAGTGGTTGAAAGAAGACCCAAAATCATCCTGGCTGTAGCCTGCCAGAGAGACCTTGCCAGCGGAATACAGGATACGTATCCCCTGCCGGTTTACGGAATACTTAACCTCAGGCCGCACGGCCCATGTCTTGATACCCTTGTCCCCCTTGATCACCTTGAAGCAGCAATCCGAAGATTCCTCGATCCTCGTCATTATCCAGAGCCTGTTGAATCGGAACCCGCCTTCATCAATCCTCAAAACTGAGATTTCAATCCACCTTTCAGGAGTTAAAAGTGTCCATACCAGCTATCCAAAAAATCAGACTTGGCCAGTACATCACCAGGAATATATTCAGCGGCAGGGAAAAATTTCCCCTGGTTCTCATGCTGGAGCCCCTTTTTATGTGCAATCTGAAATGCAAGGGCTGCGGCAAGACTGCTCATCCGCCTGAGATCCTAAAAAAACGTCTCTCCGTGGAAGAATGCATACATGCTGCAGAAGAATGCGGTGCACCGGTGGTTTCTATCCCGGGAGGCGAGCCCTTGATGCATCCTGACATACCTGTCATTGTGAAAGAACTCATCAGGAGGAAAAGATTTGTTTACCTGTGCACCAATTCCCTGCTTGTGGAAAAAAGGATAGACGAATTCTCTCCCTCTCCGTACCTGACCTTCAACATCCACCTGGACGGCCTGAAAGAAAAACATGATGAGATGGTGGGAGCGCCCGGCACCTTCGACAAGGCTGTAAATGCTATAAAACTCTTGGTTTCCCGGGGATTCAGGGTAACCACCAACACGACCTTTTTCCTTGGAGAGACTGCCGAGTCTGCAGAAAAATTCCTGGATTTTCTGACAGATCTCAACGTGGAAGCCATGACTATCTCTGCAGGATTCAACTATGAAAATGCCTCAGACAGGGAAAACTTCCTGAACAGGCAGACAACCATCCAGCTGTTTAGGGGCATCTTTGAAAAGGCAAAGGAAAAGAAATGGCAGTTCAACCACAGCACACTCTACCTGGACTTTCTTGCAGGAAACCAGAATTACCGCTGCACACCCTGGGGTAATCCCACCAGGAACATATTCGGATGGCAGAGACCCTGCTATCTTCTCGATGATGGATATGCACCAACATACAGGGAGTTGATGGAAAAAACCGACTGGAGCAAATACGGAAGGGGCAATGACCCCAGATGCACCGACTGCATGGTGCACTGCGGCTATGAACCCTCGGCAGTCATAGACACGGTTAAGCACCCCCTGAAAGCGCTGCTGGTCACATTGAAGGGGATTAAAACCGAATAAAAAAGGACTCAGTCTCCGGAGAACCAGCTTGTCAGTACCTGCGCTATCTTTTCCGCCTGTTTCTTGTTGGAGATATTGAACTTGCTCTGGGGACGGAACTGCCCACCCTGCTTCCTGTACCGGCGTATGGTTGCCTTTTCAGGCCCGAACTCCCCTGTCTTGCGATCGAGTTCCTGGTATAAAAACATTATGGTGGTCCAGCTGCCCCTGGTAAGCACCTCTTTCTTTAATTCCTTCACGATAAGGTTGCCGTTTTCGTCCTCGTACCTGATGGTGATATCATCAATATTTTCTGCCATGTCCTTTTCTCCTGAAAACTTTATCCTCTGACAAGATCCGCAGGTCATGTCCTCTTGGATGGGCTATTCCTGACTGAAAACGCTAAAGAAAAGCCAAGGGCCTTTAACTAACATGAGCCCGCGGTCTCTTTCAATGTTTTTTAAGATGCATGTTGTCTAACCGCCTTTGCCAGCTGCTGGAGCATTCCCAGTTTGTCCCCCCATTTGTGACACTGGCAAGGAAGGGTTGTTTCTTGAAAGGTTTCACCACAAGGAAGCCAACTTCAGCCGCAGTCAAGCCGCTGAGATTGGCGACGTCTGTATTCGAGAAGAATGTGAAATCTGCACAGCGGCTTGGTGAACCTTGAAAGAAACAATCCTTCCTTGCCATTCCTCGTACAGGTACAAACTGGTCATGCTCCCTTCCCAGCAGCTGGACCGGTTGACTTGCCAGTGCCCAGTGCTTATGGGTTTGATAAACAGCATGAGATTTCTAATTCCACTAAAAACTCAAGAGGAGGAATAAAATGGCTGAAAAATGTATAGTTCCAGCAGAATGGGAGGAATTTTTTGATAATTTTTCCAAAAAGCTTAAAGGCCTGTCAGAAAAGACCACCATAGAACTGGTGGCCCCCAGCGTGTCAGAAGCTGAAGAAGGAAAAAATCTCACCCTGGCAGGAATAAGCTATGACCCCAAGGACAAGGTACTGTCGGTATTTTGCGAGGATCTTGATCACCTCATCAATAAACCCCAGGAAATCTGCGTCGAAGAAGACGGCGGAATAAAGATCATAAGGGTCACCGACGGCACGGGCCTGGAACATTTCATCAAGCTCGCACAGCCGATAAGCCTTTAAAAAATCCTGTTATTCGCGCGCCGGAACCCAAAGACAACCTCATCTCCGGCGCGCAAGCATTACCCAGTTCCTGGGCGGAGGTTTCAAATTCGAATCGAAATGGCCTGACTTCAAAAGAATAATCTCGAAAAAAGGTTCAACTGCCTGAACAATCTCAAGAGCGGTCCTTTGTGGAGGGCCTGGTCCTTTCCGATCCTCATCGGCATTTCCTATAAGGCTTAACCAGTATCCCCCTGCCCCGAGATGTTCTTTCACGGATCTGGCAAATCTTTTTCTCTTTTCTTCAGAATCAAAGGAGTGAAAGCAGCCTCTGTCAAATGCAAATACAAAGGGCCCTCCCGGAATTTCTCTTTCCAGTATATCCATGAGGACGAATCTGCATTCTTTTCCCCTTTTCTTTGCCTTTTTGCACGCAGCCTCCTGGGCCTGCTCAACTATCTCAGTCCCCACCACCTCGAAGCCCTTTTCTGCCAAGAACAGCGCATTATCCCCGGTTCCGCAGCCTATTTCCAGGGCTTTGCCCCTTGGAATTTCATAGGCATCCAGGATTTGTATCAGGTTGTAATCGGGCCTGCCTATGTCCCATGGCATGTTGCCCGTGCGGTATCTTTCTTCAAAACGCTGCTTCCTTTCATCCATGCCGTACCTCCCTTTGCATCTCGGCAATACAGCGGCGCGCAAACCTGTCAGCAGCACGAACCATATCAGGGAGACGAAAACTGCCGCTCATTTGCCTTACCATATCTGCTGCTTCGGCCTCTTTCACACCTGCTGAGGTAACATAAAGGGGACGGCGGCTGTTTCCCCTTAAGACCTTATTACAAAAAGAATGTCCCCTGTAGGGATTTTTGGCAATACCAATAACCGGAATATTGCCTCCAAGGCTCTGAAACAGATGCATTCCCAAACCCGGTCTTTTACCAGGAAGCCGCACGTAACCATCAACCACGAGAAGACCGGGCCTTTCCGTCACCTGTTTCAAGACCCTGATAAGGACCGGGAGTTCCCTGAGATAGAAACGCCCGGGAATGTACGGAAAGGTCCCTCTTGTATAATCCGTATAGACTGCCTGGTAAGCATCTGAATCAATGGCCCTAAAGGCAATTGCACAACCGGCAGCAAACCCGTCTCCATATGCAGCATCCAAGCAGATTATCACGTTGCCGAATCCTAATTCGTTGTTGCAAGCAGCCAGAACAAATGGATAACACCAACAGACTGTAATTTATACAGAATATAAATCAGAAATTCATTGACACAATCCGCCATCTAAAAGTAATTTGATAGGTCTAATCTTTTTTTGGAGAAGTGGACAAAAGGACACGCAGTCATTATCCTGAACCAATAAGATTCCAAATGGAAAACTTTGACTTACATGATTATTTAAAGGCCAGGAAGGCCATGATTGACCAGGCCCTGGAGCATGTGCTGCCCCTTCCGGAAGGTCCCTCCGACAAGGTGGTGGAGGCAATGCGTTACAGCCTGGCGGCCGGTGGCAAAAGGGTCAGGCCCATTCTCCTCATGGCGGCCTGCGAAGCAGTAGGAGGCAGTACTTCATCTGTCATGCCTGCAGCTTGTGCCCTGGAATGCGTTCACACCTATTCCCTCATCCATGATGATCTGCCGGCCATGGACAATGATGATCTGAGAAGGGGTAAGCCTACCTGCCACAAGGTCTTCGGTGAGGCCGTTGCAATCCTTGCGGGGGACGGACTCTTGACCTTTGCATTTGAACTTTTGGCCCATCCGGACATGAAAAATGCGCTGGATCCCTCGACCCTGCTGGATGTTGTCTATGTCTTTGCAGATGCAGCAGGCATCAACGGCATGGTGGGCGGACAGACTGCCGATATCATTTTCGAGGGAAAGACCACTGATGCACAGACCCTTTCGTTCATACATTCCAAAAAGACAGGAGCCCTAATAAGGGCCTCTGTAGAAATGGGGGCCATGCTGGGAAACGGCAGACAAGAACAGGTGAAAAATCTAAAAAAATACGGAACCGCCCTGGGCCTCGCCTTCCAGGTAGTAGACGACATCCTGGACGTGGTTGGTGATGAACAAAAGATAGGAAAGCCCGTGGGTTCGGATGAAAAGAATCAAAAGGCCACCTATCCGGCACTTTTCGGCCTGGAGCAGGCACGCAAAAAGGCAGTTCAACTAAAGGACGAGGCCCTGGCGGCCCTGGCTGATTTCGGCCCAGAGGCAGAGCCCCTTAGGGCCATCGCCGCTTACGTGGTAGAAAGAGACAGATAACAAGGAGCAGCAGATATCATGGGAGTGTTACTTGAAAGCATTGATTCCCCACAGGATCTCAAGGGGCTCAACCAGAAGGAGCTCATACAGCTTGCTTCTGAAATCAGAAAGACCATCGTCAGCACAGTGGCTGAAAAGGGAGGGCACCTGGCGCCGAGTCTTGGTGTTGTGGAACTCACCCTGGCACTGCATTACTGTTTTGACTCTCCAAAGGACAGGATAATCTGGGATGTGGGCCATCAGTCTTACGCCCACAAGCTTATTACGGGCAGGCGAGACAGGTTTTCCACACTCAGGCAGCAGGACGGTATCAGCGGATTCCCCAAAAGGAGTGAAAGCGAACACGATGCCCTTGATACCGGACACAGCAGCACCTCGATTTCCGCAGCCCTGGGCATGGCCACTGCTGCCAGCCTTCGGGAAAAGGACTCAAAGGTTGTAGCGGTCATTGGAGACGGCTCCATGACGGCTGGAATGGCCTTTGAGGCACTAAACAACGCAGGACACCTGAGAAAAGACCTTATCGTCATACTAAATGACAACGAAATGTCCATTTCTCCCAACGTGGGGGCACTGTCTTCCTTCCTGAGCAGAAAACTCACAGGCCGGGTGGCCACCAGGCTGAAAAAGGAAATGGAAGCCTTTCTCAAACGCTCCGGGGTCGGAGGCAACATCTGGCAGGTCTTGAAAAAAAGCGAGGATTCCCTGAAAAGCCTCCTGACACCGGGCATGCTTTTCGAGGCCCTCCAGTTTGAATACGTCGGCCCCATTCCGGGACATCATATTGAGACCCTGATTGAGACACTTCAGAATGTAAAAAACATTCCCGGGCCGGTGCTGGTTCATGTGCTCACCAAAAAGGGTAAGGGTTATCCCCCGGCAGAAAAGCATCCTGACCTCTTCCATGGAGTAGGTCCTTTTGATATTGCCACGGGCAAGCCAAAAAAATCCCGCGTTCCAAAGCCTCCGGCATATACTCAAATCTTTGGCCAAACCATTGTCAGGCTTGCCAAGGAAGACCCCAAAATAGTGGGAATAACTGCGGCAATGCCGGCGGGTACAGGGCTCAAGCAACTCCAGGAATCCCTTCCGGAGAGGTTTTTCGATGTGGGTATTGCTGAACAGCACGCTGTGACCTTTGCAGCCGGACTGGCCCTGGAGGGTATGAAGCCAGTTGTTGCAATCTATTCCACCTTCCTGCAACGGGCCTTTGACCAGATTATTCATGACGTCTGTCTTTCCAATCTTCCTGTGGTCTTTGCACTGGACAGGGGCGGCCTGGTTGGAGATGACGGCCCGACCCATCACGGCGTATTCGACCTGTCCTTTCTCAGGATGATACCCAACATGGTGGTAATGTCGCCAAGGGATGAAAATGAACTGCAACACATGCTTTTTACCGCAGTAAATCACAACGGTCCTGTGGCCGTGCGCTATCCCAGGGGAAACGGCATAGGAGTAAGTCTCGACTGGCAGCTTAAGGCCCTTCCCATAGGCAAGGCCTCTGTTGAGCGTGAAGGCAGTGATATTTCAATTCTGGCAATGGGCCACCATGTTCATACAGCCCTCCAGGCCGCAGATGAACTACTGAAGGATGGCATCAAGGCCGCAGTGGTGAACATGAGATTTGTCAAGCCCCTGGACAGGGAAGTAATCAAGAAAATGGCCGCTGCCACGGGCAAGATTATAACCATTGAAGAAAATGCCCTCATGGGAGGGTTCGGATCAGCAGTATTGGAAGTTCTGGCAGATGAAAACATGTCTGAGGTGCTGGTCAAGCGTCTGGGCCTGCCGGACAGGTTCATAGAGCATGGCAGCCAGGAAAATCTCCGCAAGGAAGCAGGCATAGACGTGGCATCATTGCTTCAAGCAGCCCGTGAACTTCTCCAGGTCTCCGGCACAAACAGGAAAAAACCCGCAAAGGTACATTCACTTAGAGTCTAAAGCAGGCCGACTCTGCCGCTAATAGTCCCAAATTATGCACTTATAATGCCGAACAAAATATTTCTTTTATAATCGGCCGAAAAGATTTAAGGCGGGCAAAAAGCCCGCCTTTTTTATCTTCGCCCATGGAGGTTTCACCTTTATCTGAAAGGGAGCATTCCCATTTTGTCCCACCATTTGTGCCACGGGCAAGGGAGGGGAATTTCTTGAAAGCTTTCACCACGAGGAAGCCAACTTCAGCCGCAGTGAAGCCGCTGAGACTGGCCATGTCTTTATTCGAGAAGGATTTGAAATCTGCACAGCGGCTTGGTGAACCTTGAAAGAAATGCGCCGATCCTTGCCCTTCCTCGCACAGGGACAAACCGGGAATGCTCCGATCTGAAAGCATCTCTGTCAAAACCTCAGAACCCGGGCCAGCACCGCCTCAAGATCCTTGTACTGGAAGGGCTTGATAATCCTGCCCTTGAATCCGTACTCCTTGTAAGCAGCCATGATGCGATCGGTGGAATAACCGCTTGCAACAATTATCCTTGCAGATGAATCGATTTCCAGGATCTTTCTTCCAGCCTCCTGGCCGCCCATTCCGCCTGGAACAGTAAGATCCACTATTACCGCATCAAAGGGTCTGTCTTCCTCCATGGCTGCCGCATATTTTTCCACGGCATCTTTTCCATCTGCAACAAAGTCGTAGTCATAACCGCACCTTCTGAGCATTGCGGCAAGGACATCACGAACCATTTCATCATCATCCATAACAAGAACACGGCCTGAAACAGCAGGACGCTTTCCAGAGGCCTTTTCAGCCGGTCCGGCACCAGGCTGGTTGCCGAAACAGTCTGCTGGCAGGAGGATGGTGAATAAGGTCCCCTTGTCCGCTACTGATTCCACGAAAATGCTGCCTCCGTGTTTTGTTATGATACTGTGCACAGTAGCAAGCCCCAGACCTGAACCAGTCTGTTTCGTGCTGAAATAAGGATCGAATATCCTGTCTATATGCTTGGATGAAATGCCGGTTCCTTCATCTTGAATAGTAACCTTGACAAAGTCTCCTGATAGGTGAGGGGCCGGCCCGCTTTTTATGTTCTCGATATTTTCTGCAGAAACGTACAGGTTGCCTCCATCAGGCATTGCGTGCTTGGCATTGATAACCAGATTTCCTATGACCTGATCCATCTGCCCCTTGTCAGCCTTGATATACCAAAGATCTTCCGGAAGCTTGAAATGAGCCTTGACATTGCTTCCGCTCAGATTAAAAGCCACAGAGTTTTTTATTAATGTCCCAAGATCCACTGTTTCCAGCACAGGGTCTCCCCCCCTGGCAAAAGTCAGGAGCTGTTTGGTGAGACTGGTGGCCCTTTCCAGGGCGTCGCCTGCCTTTTCCAGAAAGGGATATGCATCGTGATCAAGGGCAAGCTTGAATTTGGCCACTTCTATATTGCCAAACACACCGGTAAGTATGTTATTGAAATCATGGGCTATGCCGCCTGCCAGAGTTCCAACGCTCTTGAGCTTCTGCATCTTTTGAAGTTCTTCTTCAACCTGTTTTCTCTGGGTTATATCCCTGTCAACGCCGCGATAGCCCTCGATCCTGCCTTCTGGATCAAAAAAGGGCACCCCGCTCGTCTCAACGATAACAGGATAGCCATCCCTGTGGAGGAGGGTGTGTTCGAGAAATTTTATCGGGCCCTTTTCTTGCAGAAGCTGTTTCAATATACCCAGGAGCCGCTGCGCCTCTTTCGGATCCATGAAATCGGTAAAAGGACGTCCTATCACCTCCTCAGGCTTGTAGCCCAGCATATCTTCAATCCTGGGGCTTACGTAAGTCATGACCAGGCCTTCAAGCTTGAGTTCCCAAAGCATGTCACTTGAGGATTCAACAAGATCCCTAAACTTGGCCTCGCTCTGTTTCAGGGCTTCTTCTGCATTCTTCCTGTCTTCTATCATCTTGTTGGCGTAGTGGGCAATGCGGTCGAGTTCTATGAACTGGACCCTGCTGCGGTCAATTGGTTCACTTGAACGTGCAGCCCTGTTGAAAAACTTCACGAACAGGATTATGTCATTGCTGAGCTTCCTATTTAACCGATTGAAAAGAAACAAGAAAACTGCAGCAACACCCAGGGCGATAAGGGAAAAGAGCATTACTTTAGTCCTGATCTGCCCGGTAAGTTCCTGCTGCATGGCAGCTATATCTCTTTCTACGTCATCCAGGTAGACTCCGGCACCTATAAGCCATTTCAAGTCGGGCATTCCGTATATGAAAGAAACCTTTGGGGCTTTTTGTTGAGGATCAGTCAATTTAATATGGGTATAATTTATATATCTGCCGTCCTTTTCCTGTGCAGCATTGTATTCTTTTCTGAAAATCTCCCTGATTCTGTCAGGATGTTCATTGAATACCTCCCATAATTTTCGATGCCCTTGACAGACCTTCCCGTTTGAGACCAGGGCTTCCCCGTCGAAACGGTTGATGAAGATATACCCTTCCTTTCCGAAACGGATGCTGCTTATAGTGGTAAGAAGGTGTTTTTTAAGCTGATTTTCGATGTCATCAAGATAAAGTCCTGTTCCTATCACCCAGTCATAGGGCTTGAACAGCTTGAAAAATGATAGCTTTTTAAACTTTTTTCCGTGGAAACCCGGCTTGGACCAGTTGTATTCAAAAAAACCCTCGCCTTTTGACCTTGCAATCCTGAGTATGGCTAGACAGAGTGCTTTTTCAGCACTGGTCTGCCACGCGGAATAATTCAGCCCTTCAAGCTGCGGCCTGTCTGCATTCATTATCACCTGTCCATCCAGGTTGGTGATGAAATAATATCCCAGGCCCTGCTCAAAACGAATTGGTCTAAGGGCCTCGACGATCATCTTCTGGATTTCAGCCGGCGATTTTACATCCTTGTTCTGAAGATAGATATTTTGTGCAATAATGCATGCCTCACGTACTCTCTGCCTGATCCTGTCCCTGGTAAGCTTTTCTGCCTGGCTCCTTTGCGAAGATATCATGTGCACTACCCGCATGACCTCTTCTTTGATAATGTCTTTCTGGCTGGAGATATAGTCGGCACGCATCTGCCTGGATCTTTGCTCAAGGTCGTGCCACGAGCCTGCCACGTCAACTGCAGTTATAGTAAAAGCAACGCCAAGTATGAGAATAATTCCCCATAACTGTGTTAGCCTGGTAAAACTTCTTTTGCGCTCCATATCTTATCAGCCAAGCTCTCCTATGCCGTGACCCCGCACGTTTTTTCTCATCCTTTCGCTGGATTCTGTCAAAACGTCCATCTCTGCTGACGAAACCCTGAATATCTGCAGCTCGCCTTTCACTGCAAGACTTTCCAGGACATCAACAATCTTCCTTGAAACCCCTGAAGCCTTAATGTGCCTGACAAGATTTATGGTATCAAGCTGACCCCTTCTGTCTGTTTCAATCCTTTCCAGGAAATCGTTTCCCTCCCTTAGTAAGAGCCCGCAAAGTCCTGCCACAATGACTGTGCTGGTAGAAAGAACCGCCCACCTTGCCGCCCTCAGGGCGTAGCGGTTGCCGTTAAATGAAACGGCTGTTCCGCCGTGGGAATCCACCAGTTCCAGGGCCTGGACATCGGTGATGCTGTCTCCCACGTAGATGACATCCTGGATCGAAAGGCCGGTACGGTTTAAGCTTTCCTGGACTGCATTCGCCTTTTCGATGCCGCCCACAGGATTTACCTCGTCAAAGATCTTTCCGATATTCATCCGGTAAATCTCGTCCCAGAAGATCTGGTCCAGTCTTTCTATGTTTTTCCTGTGATGCAAAGCAACATCTTCAATACTGCCTGCTTCTGGAGGCCACTCGATCATGTCCATGCCTGCTATTTCTGCAGAAACATCCTTCAAATACCTTCTTTCATCATCACTGATATCATAGCTATCGAGACTCACCTCGGTACAGAAGACATTTTCAGGAGGGAAACCTGTAGCCTGACATAACGCCTCAAGATACGGCCTGTAGCTTGTGCTGATAATAAAACCAGGCAGCATCCCGACTACCTCAGGAAGCATCAGTTCCGTTCCAGGCAGGAGAAGCAGCGTCTGCCTGGAAAACTCCTCCATCTGGGCATCTGTCACACCAAAGGCCTTCAAAAATGGAAGAACCAGCTTGAGCGTATCGCCTGCCTTGTAACCGGGACGTTTTTCCACGTCTGCCAGGAAATCATCATATTTACTGATCAAGGAAAAGAATTTGCCCCCGTCAGGCACAAACTCCCTGCAAAGTTCAAAGGCATTGTCATTTTGAGTTATGGGCCCTTCACAATCGATATTGAGCTGCAACATGCTTTTCATCCCCCTGTCTATGCGCCTATTTCAGTCTCTCTGATCATCCTGTCTGCAAAATCCAGGACAAACTGCCTCTGCGCTTGAGACGCATAGGCGATACAACTGCACCTGAGTTTCTGTCTGCTCCTGACAAGCATTTCAAAAACGACAGAATCATCGGTTATTTCAATTCCGACACAAAAGGGCCCGCAGGAACTGTGCTCCTGTTGAAGTTCTGAAAGTAGACCATCAGGGATGCGGAGCCAGTAAAGCCTGTTTACACCGCCTGGTTCACAATGTTTTTCAAGATACTGCGATGCCCTTTCAAGCTCATTCTTTCTTAATTCATCTACTACGTACTGTCTCATGAAGTCATTTCCTCCACCTCATTCTTGCCAAAAGCCAGACAGGATGAATTGATATTTCGCATCCGGCTCAAGGAATACATTTGCTCTGAAAGTTAAGACGATTATATTAATCCAAGTTGCTCGCTGAACAATATTTTCATTGAAACAGACATGACATGGATCCATTTGATAAACCTGTGGAGATAAAAATCGACGGTGTCCTTGATTTGCACACCTTTCATCCCAAGGATGTAAAGACACTTGTTCCAGCCTACCTGCAAGAATGCAGAAAGGTGGGCATAACAAATGTCAGGATAATCCACGGAAAGGGCAAAGGCATATTGAGAAGATCGGTTCATTCTATACTTGCACGCTGCCCCTTTGTTGACTATTACAAAATCGCAGGCACAGATGCAGGGCACTGGGGAGCCACCCTGGTAAGGTTGAAATAAGGAACTGGCGTTACTTCATCAGGTAAAATTTCCAGGTAGTATTTCAAGGCCAGAAACTGAAAAGGAGAAGATTTTAATCATGAAGACAAAAATATTTATTTCTTTTGTATTATCAATATGTTTAGCGTTTTTCGTTTTCCATCTGCAAGGATGCCAGAACAATACCGGCATCAAAAAAGAAGAATCAAAAAATACCAGGGTGAAGGCAGCTGGGGAAAAGGCCCCGGAAAAGAGCTATATCTTCGGAAAGGTTAAGGAGACCATGGACAGCGGCGGTTATACTTATATGCTGCTTGAATTTGAAGGAAACCGTTTCTGGGTGGCCGTTCCCAAGATGCGGGTTTCAGTTGGGGAAGAGGTTATGCTCCTTCCGGGAGATACCATGAAAAATTTCCACAGCAACAGCTTAAACAGAACCTTTGAAACCATAATATTTTCTCAAGGTCCGGCCCCTGGTCAAGGTATCAAGGCCCACCCAAAGAGTCAGGCTGCAGGAAAACCCCATTCCGGGACACCGAAACTGGCCAAGAAAAACATTCACGTTGTAAAGGCCCAGGGTGCGGGAGCAATCACCGTTCAGACTGCTTACCAAAAATCCAGGGAACTGGACGGCAAGACCGTTCTTTTAAAGGCACAGGTAGTAAAGATATCCAAGAACATCCTTGGCAAAAACTGGCTGCATGTCCAGGACGGAACCGGTTCTGAAAAAAACAGGGATTTTGATTTGACTGTGACTACAAAATCAGCACCTGCAGTGGGACAATTAATACTCATAAAAGGGGTGCTGCATACAGACAAGGACATCGGTGCAGGTTATTTCTATCCTGTAATCATAGAAGATGCAAATGTAACTATTTTGAACAAATAGACAGAAAACTCAAGGCCTTTGCCGTCACAAGATTTACGAAATCCTTGCGGCGGCAATCTTTTTAAATCTTTCTTAAAAGATCGCACGGGAGCATTAAAATACGATTCACCATATAACGTCTTCCGTTAACCCTTTTTATACAGCACTTGATCAGCAGAATACTTTCCCGGCGACGAGGCGGGCGTTTTCCCCTTCGGCTTCAAAAATTCTGGTTATCGTTCTTCCTTGTAAGGTGGACTAATAATTATTGCTGTTTATCGGGTATTCTGATCGGTTATTTGCCAATCGAAATACTCGCCTCAGGTATGTGCCCCTTTTTATTTTTAACGTGATAAAGAACAGCGCTGTCCAAAATAATCAACTCCTCTTGACGCAGTGACAAAAAACGCCACAGAGAATGACATTTAAAGACACTATTTTTAAAAAAAGTTGCGGCCTGCAACAAATTTTAATAAGGACTCTATCACCCTGAAGGAAGAAAAGATTTTCCTGAGATATAGTTTTTAAAGCCTAACACACTGTAATAATATCAAAATTTTTTGTCCTAACCACTCAGCATTTTTCACAATTCATTTGATATCGCCTCCAAACACTTCATTAAGAAAGGGAACCCCCCTGTCACTTTATGGCTTAATATTTGCAGTTTGGTATGATTGACGTTTTTTCTTCAATCAAAAAATCAATGGGAGGAGCACTGTTTAATGCATTGCGGCCCTGCCGTAAAAAAGGACCACCAGGGCTTTACCATGGCAGAACTGATAGTGGTAATAGCCGTTCTCAGCATATTGGCTGTAACTATACTTTTAAATGTTAATAATCTGAAGGCCTCATGGGGACTCAATACTGCAACGAGAAATATGCTGTCAGACTTCAATCTTGCCAAAAGTTATGCCGTAAAGGAGGGAATAAATTGCGTTCTGCAATTCACCAATGACGGATATCACATATTTCAAGATAAAAATCAGGATTTTTCCATGGATTCCGGTGAGACAGAATATAAAGTTGTTTATTGGTCCCAGTACATGGGAGGCCTGTCCTCTTCAAACAATTTTTCAGCCAACGCCGTTGCATTTAGACCTGATGGTTTTACTGCAGCTTCAGGAGGAGGTTTCGGAGGGGGAACTATAATCATTACGAATGAAACAGGCTCACAACTTAGAGTAATAATTTCCGCTTATGGAACGGCCCGCATTGAATAAAGCTGTTCTCATATTCAGAGAAATAAAGCCTATGAAAAAAAGTATTGTCATAGACATCGCAAGCCAGACAGGCTTCACCCTGATAGAGATGATTGTGGGAGCTGTCATAGGCATGATTATAGCCGGTGCCATCCTAATGGTATGGATGTCACAGGAAAAAACTTATCTCCATGAGACCGACAAAACAGCTCTACATACAAGATTAAGAGCTGCCATTTATCTGCTGGAACGGGATCTCAGGTCTGCTGGTTACATGAGAACCTGCGCTTCTCCGCCTTGTCTCTCCTTTACAAGTGCAACTTCATCCTCACTCTCTTTCCAGACATGGGATGATGCGGACGGCAATGTAACAACAATTACTTATCAGCTCTATAGTTCTTCAACAGGCGGCGGCATGGCCCTCGGCAGACAAAAAAATTCGGCCACCATTCAGCCTGTAGCCTACTACATCGAGGCATTGAATTTCGTATATCTTGACAAACAGGGAAACGTGCTGCCTGCACCGGTATCAGCTGATCATCTTGATAATATCAATTCTATTGAGATTGCTATCGTCGGCAGATCAAAGGATACAAGCCTTCTTTTCTCTCATGGAGCAATGGGCTTTAAAAACATGCAGGGCAATACGATATTCACTGCCCCGGCTGATAGATATATAAGAAAAGCAATTCTTACAAAAGTTTATTGCAGAAATAATTTCCCTCAGGAATAAATAACAGGTAATCACAGCATGTCCTATTTTTTAAAAATAAAAGATTCTGAAGGATTTGCAATAATTGATGCTACAATTGCTGCTTGTGTCTTTGCAATCGGCATCTTAGCAATCACCTATCTTTATATCAGTACTGTCAAAACAAATCGAGATGCCTTTATCATGACAGATACCATTGAAATGGTATCAGGATATATTGACTCCATCCAGGCAGCTCCATATTCAAATATAGTAACACAATCCACACTTAATGGAATTCAAAACTATTCAGTAAGTTCATCAATAAATGAATGCAATACACCAAGCTCATGCGTAGAAAAGACCAAGGCTGTCAGCGTAACTGTAACCAAACCTGGTGGTGTAAGCTATACCTTTAGAACAGTCAAGGCAGACCTGGAAGGTCTACCATGAACCAACACTGTCAAGAAAAACGGATCATGAAAAGCTATATTAAAGATCTTATTCCAAAATCAGAAGACGGATTGATAATGCCATATGCTGTCATTGCACTTGTCATCCTTTCACTGCTGGGCATCATGATGGCTAAAAATTCCACGACAGAGAGCCTTATTGCAGGCAACGTAAAGGCGATGAAAATAAACTTTTACAGCGCAGAAGGCGCAGCAATAGAGGCAGCCAGGGCATTGGAAAACGAAATTGACAGAAATCTGAGGGCCATGAAACTTGTCTTGCCAGATACCACTCAGGTCGGAATTACAAGGAATACTTCTGGTTCTCCATCTGTTGTTGCTGGAAATCTGGTGGACCCGGATAATCCTTTACCCAATTATAACAGCCTGCTTTCCCATGCTGGATTCCAGATCGTAGCCAAAGGTGCTGCAGAGGGCGAATCCCTTGATGTCGGCACATCAGAGCGTCTTACTTACAAATATCAGATTTTCGGCGGATCAGATGCAGGCGGGAAGGGGCGAAAAATTATTGAAGTGGGATATAAAAGGGAAATCTCACTGACTCAATAATCAAAACGAAAGAGGATATCATGCGATCATCTCAATTGAAAATCTACATCTACTGGTATAATCACCTATTGAGACTCATGTCTTTATTGGTCATCTCAATATCCCCGTTTTTTTTACCCGAAATGTGTCCAGCTTCCAGTTCATGTGTAGATATTTCAGATTCTCCAGTGGAAGTTTCAATAAATGCCGCACCCCCTAATATAATTTACCTGCTGGACGATTCTGGCAGCATGGACTGGGAAATGATGACAAGCGAAAGCAACGGGCTGTTCCAGGACAGATATTACGTGTTCAGAGACAGTGATTATGACCCCAGCAACGATCATAATTATGGAACAGGCCACAGCGTATTCAATGCCGGGATCGAAAACCATTGGAAATCCCAGTGGTCCGGTTATAACAAAATTTACTACAATCCCAATAATATATACAAACCCTGGCCCAACATGTCAGATGCCGACACTACAAATCCTCGTTCCAATCCAGTAAATGCCTCGCCTGTTTTTCACCTTGCAAATATCTACCTGGAACTGGATGGCGATAACGACGACTTTGCTAATAGTTGGGAAACAGCAACGCAAGTAGGATGTGGTCAGCTTACAGCTGAATTCGAAGAACCAGGCGACCATGATTATGTCAAAATTGTTCTGGAAACAACTGGTACCTTAACTGTTCGTACCTATGATACCGGTGATTGTACTGATACATTAGGGCGTATTTTGGACAGCCAGGGGAATCCTTACAGAACAGACGAGTACCCGGATAAAGAAACACAGTTTTGGACAGGATATGAAACCTACGATGATGATTGCGGCAGCGCGAATTTTTGTGATCATACCTGTCGTAATCCTGATTGGAATTTTTATATAAGTTTGGATAACGTTCCAGCAGGGACATATTATATAGACGTGATGGAATATGGAAATAACAATGCCGGCACCTATCTGTTATCAATTGATTTTACCGGGGACTGCGCCACGCCTCCGCCTCCTCCCCCCACGGCTGGACCAGTCACCATCTTCAATGCCCACTATTTCACGTGGGATGATAATAACACCAATGGTGAAATTGACGACGGCGAGATCTATTTGGTCAATTTCGAGGATTCAGATAGCGATGGTGTTCTTGACACCAGGAAGTATTACAAATTCACTGCCTCTGATGACGTATTAAACTCTGGTGAGCTCATTCCCGTTTCCGATGCCGATGTCCCAGACAATATCAAGGCTCAAAACAGGGATGAAGACGGCAATCCCACGGGCTTCATGTCTTTTGACGAAGAACTTCAAAATTTCGCAAACTGGTTCTCCTTTTACAGGCGGCGTGAATTAACTGCTAAAGCTGCAGTAGCATTTTCTATTGACCAGATCGATTGGGCCCAGATTGGTTTTTATACCATTAACCATTCTGCCTATCGTCAATGTGTATTGCCCATAAACGTAGACGACAACGGCACCCTTCTTGATGAAACAAACACCCTCTTGGATAAACTCTATCAAATCGATTCCAGCGGTTACACCCCCTTACGTGTAGGTCTTCTTAATGTGGGACGATATCTGGCAGAGGGTGACGGCACCAATGGAAATATGTGTGACTCGCCTTATGCCTCTGCTGATGAAGGAGGAATGTGCCAGCAGTCCTTTTGCATTGCAATGACCGATGGTTACTGGAATGGGGACAGTCCCAATGTTGGAAATCAGGACGGGGGTAAAGGATCACCCTACCAGGACAACTGGTATAATACGCTGGCTGATGTCGCAATGAAATATTATATGCAGGATCTTTGTCCGGATCTTGACGACGTTGTTCCAATAAATGATTGCGACACTGCTGATTGGCAACATATGGTAACCTATACCGTTTCTTTCGGGGTATCCGGAACTCTTCAATATCCATGGTCAGACTCTGATAATGATGGTGAAGACGATGATCCATGCTTCCTCAATCCATCGACTCCAAGCCCATCCTGGCCGAATCCCTCCTATGGAGACTCGGAAAAGATAGATGATCTGTGGCATGCTGCCGTGAACGGACGCGGGCTTTTTTTCAATGCTGCCGATCCTGCTCAACTGGTTAATGCTCTGAATTCTATAACCAGCAACCTGCTGTCAAGATTGTCATCCGGCGCTTCCGTTGCTGTAAACGGCGAAAAACTTAGCGAAAACTCAGTGGTTTATCAAACTGTTTATATACCGGATGGATGGACAGGAGATCTCATTGCATATCCAATGGATGCCGAAACCGGTGCAGTAAAAAGGGAAGAAGACGACATACTTTGGAAGGCAGCGGAAAAACTTGAGCTTCAGGACTGGGATACCGGACGTATCATAATCACTTCCAATGGAAGCGGTACAGGAATACCATTTAGATATTCTAATCTGACTGCTGATCAAAAAACACTTCTTGAGGATAATCCTGACCTGGTAGACTATATCAGAGGCAAAAATGTAGCCGGTTTAAGGAATCGTTCTCAGAAACTTGGGGACATCGTACATTCCGCTCCCACAATCCTCGGCAATTTTATCTATGTTGGTGGAAACGATGGGATGCTGCACGTCTTTAATAAAGATGACGGCACAGAAAAGTTTGCATTCATACCCAGCCAAGTTTTCCCAAACCTTAAAGACCTGGCTCAGAATAATTATTCGCATAAGTTTTTTGTAGATCTTACTCCGACGGTACTGGACACGGGCAACGGAACAATACTTGTTGGAGGTTTTGGTGCTGGAGGAAAGGGTTATTTTGCCCTTGACGTGAGCCAACCTGAATCTGTCTCTGAACAATCGGCATCCAGTTTGTTAATGTGGGAACTTGCCAATGACGAGGATCTTGGATACAGCTTCAGCCGGGCTGCTATTGTACGGAGTTACTCTTCGGAGCACCCGTGGGTTGTAATCTTTGGCAACGGCTACAACAGTCAAAATGGGTCGGCTGTGCTCTTTATTGTTGACGCATTTACAGGCGCAGTTATCAAAAAAATAGATACACAGGCAACGGGATGTAACGGTTTGTCAACTCCTGCTGTTACTGACATTGATGGCGATTTTATAGGTGATTTTGTCTATGCAGGCGATCTGCAGGGGAACCTTTGGAAATTCGATATCACCTCAGAAGACGCCAGCCAGTGGCATTCTTCCTATTCGAACAACGGCGTTCCGGTGCCTCTTTTTAAAGCTGTTGGGCAACCCATTACAGCCAAACCAGATGTCATGAAACATTGCACCAGTTTTGGGTATATGGTGCTATTTGGTACTGGTAAATTCATGGGTGAAAGTGATAAAAATGATTTATCAATGCAAACTCTCTATGGAATATGGGATTATGGCGACAAAGATGATCCAACAGAATACGTCGGCAGCTTTGATGCGTCCAGTGGTTCGCTGACCTCTCCTCTTGAAAATGTGGAGCTGATTGAGCAAACCGTAACCAGAAACGGAGAAATCGGATTACTGAGTAGTACCCAGCCCAACTGGAACACCGTTCCTGACGATGACAATGACACTGAACATCCCAACCCTCAAGGAACTGAAAATGACAAGGCATCTGTTGGTTGGTATCTAAACCTGGGATCACTTGCAGATGGAGAAAGGCTGATCCGGGATGTAATCATCAGAAATGGCAATGGCATTTTTATCACAACAGCTCCTGACAGTTCTCCCTGTTCTGGCGGCGGTAAATCTGCACTTTATGAAATCGATGCATGTTCCGGCGGAAAGACTAGACACTCTGTCTTTAACCCCGGGGAGGACCCTCAGAATCCCCCGGACGAAAATTTTCCTAATGTAATATATGAAGATGTTCTCATTTATCCTCCCAAAATTCTGCGATTACCCAATACCAGCAATCCTCCCCAGGAGGAGAAACTTCTCAGCACTTCACAAGGGACAATTTTGCGTATCAATGAAAGGGCAGCATGGCGAGGTTTTTCATATTGGAAGGAATGGTAGAGCCCAGTCTTTCTATGCCCAATACCATTTCAATATCAAAAGGAGTTCATATATGGTGTCAATCATGAAAAACAATCGGATATTTTCCTGGAAAGCCAAAACCATCCTCTCGTTGTGTGCCTGCATATTATTTTTATTAATTCTGGAAACTTCACCTTTCTGCGGAGATACAAAAGAGGCACTTCCCGACACCTTTGAAAATGCGGCAGTTTCTTGTGGAAAAATTTCCCACGGCGCAGTAATGACTATTCGTGGCAATCAACTGGTAATCGATGATGCCAGCTTCCATGTCAGCAACAATGCCAAGGTTTATTCTGATACGAACACCCATACGTCCTTAAGTGCAATAAGGCCGGGCATGGACCTCAGATTCGCCGTTAATCCAAAGGGGCTTATTTGTGCGATCGAAATTGCTTCACAGCCTGGACGATTAACAGGCAGTGATTCAGACCAGGGTTCGAATAAAGGACCTTCCAAAAACATAAAGAAGATTGACGGGAAGTGGACCAATATAACACCGCCGAACTCCAAGGATGATTAATGACAGTTCAGCCGGCCTTTTCCAGTAGGGAATGAAGGATCTTTTTAAGCTCGGTGTCCTGAAGGTTATCAACCAGCTCCAGGGCCTCTGGAGGAGGCGGTGTCTTTTTTCGCAGATAAGACCTGGAAAGCCCTGAGGTAGCGATCCCGGGTTTGGAATTTTTCCTGACCCTTTCCACGTCGGCAAGGCGGAACCTGACCTCTTTGAGTTTTGACCCGGAAGGAAGATGCCTGTTCAGCCCATCCAGGATAATGCTGGCCTGAAAGGTAAGCTGCTGCATCCAGATATTATCGGATACGGCAACTACCAGGCAATCAAGTCCACTGAAATACCAGGGACAAGCCTGCCGGCTGACTGCGTCGCCCACCACATCCTGCCATTTCTGCCATATTATCCTCCTGGGCAGAAAGATCTTCCACTTCTTACCTGGAACAATCCCTGAAAAAATAGACGATGAAGTGTGAACCTGACTGTTTCTACTACGCATTTTCCACTGCGGCCCTGATCTCGGCGAGTTTTCCCTCCACGAGCTTCCTGATCTCCTCCAGCCTCTCAGGAGTTTCTGCCTCGAATCTCAAGACAAGAACAGGCTGGGTATTTGAGGCACGAATCAGAGCCCAGCCGTCTGGGAAGACAATTCTCACCCCGTCCACATGGATGGTGTCATAATGTGCACTGAACCACTTTCTGGCCTCTTGAACTATTTCAAACTTGAACTCTTCCGGGCAGTCTACCCTGATCTCCGGGGTGGATACGGTTTTTGGTACCCCGTCCAGGAAACTGGACAGGGGCTTCTGCGTCTTGGAAATTATTTCAGTAAGGCGCAGGGCAGCATAGGTGGCATCGTCAAATCCGAAGTACCTGTCAGCAAAAAAGATGTGGCCGCTCATCTCGCCGGCCAATAGGGCTCCGGTTTCCTTCATCTTCTGCTTAATCAGGCTGTGTCCCGTCTTCCACATGATGGGCATGCCGCCATGGGCTTCTATGTCATTATAGAGAAGATGGGAACATTTGACTTCCCCTATGACAGCAGCACCTGGATGATTGGCAAGAAGGACCCTTGCAAGGATCATGAGAATCTTGTCCCCGTAGATCACCTGTCCCCTTTCGTCCACCACTCCTATGCGGTCGCCGTCTCCGTCAAAGGCGATTCCCAGCTCTGCCTTTTCCCCGATTACGGCATCTGTCAGGTCCGTGAGATTTTCCAGGACCGTCGGGTCTGGATGGTGGTTTGGAAAGGTACCGTCCACAGTACAGTAAAGCCCTGTGACTTTACACCCTGCTTCCGTGAAGGCCTGGGGCGCGGTAAGAGAAGCCACCCCGTTTCCGCAGTCAAGCACAACCCTGACAGGCCTGCCAAGGCTTATGTTTGCCTTGAGATATGAAAGGTAATCAGGCAGTATATCGTATTTTTTAATACTTCCATTTCCTGTTTGAAAATCCTCTTTTTCTATTATATCGTAAAGCTCCTGAATCTTGCTGCCGTAAATAGTATCCCTGCCAAGGCACATCTTGAGGCCGTTATAATCGGGAGGATTATGGCTTCCGGTTATCTGGATGCCCCCATGGCTTTCCAGGCGGAAAAGGGAAAAATAAAGCACCGGCGTGGGACACTGACCGATATCTACAACATCCACGCCCGCGGCAGTAAGCCCCTTCATGAGGGCGGCCTGAAGCCTTTTAGAATGAAGTCTTCCGTCCCTTCCACAGGTTATGACCCTGCCGCCCTTTTCCCTGACCAGTGTCCCAAAGGCCCTTCCCATGAGGGTTACTGCATCCTCTGTAAGATCCCTGTCTACAATGCCCCGAATGTCATATTCCCTGAAAAGCTGCCTGTTAATCATAAAAAGATCTCTCCCGGGTCAGATCGGCTCAAAAGCCGCTTTTTAGATTTTCTGAAGCCATTTCTGCAGCGAGGTTTCTGGAATTCAAGATACAGTCGTTCAGGCTCACCCCACCTATCCAGTTACATCTTACAAAGAGTCCGGGATTGGCCCAAAGGACCTTCTTTAGACTCTCGAGAAGCCGGCTATGGCCTATATGATACTGGGGGATGGCCCGAGTCCATCGAAAAACCTCTGAAAATTCAGGGGGCTTCCTGATGCCGCAAAGCTGGCGCAGCTCATTAAATGCCGCATCCTGAAGCTGCCTGTCTGTTTTCATGAGGCAATGCCTGTTTCTCATGCCTCCCATCAGGCAGCGTACAAGATGATAGGCAACGGGAGCACGGTTATCAAATACGGACGAATCCCAAAGGGCGCCAAGGATTTCCCTTTTTTCCACAAAGGGACAGAGGAAACCAAACCCGTTCAGGTCATCCGAAAGGGCCCCCTTGGATATCCCAAAGGCCACTATGGCTATTGGAGGATATTCAATGTGACGGCAAATCTCTGAAAAATCGGGAAGAGAGTGCTTGAAGATATCCCGGGCAGCATAAGAGGGGCATGAAACAACAAGATGGGTCGCCTCAATACTCTTCCCGTTTTCAAGATTGACCTTCCAGCCGACCCCAGAAGGTTCTGAGGTTTCTACCCGGCAGCCTGTCTGAACCCGCTCTCCCAGAGCATTTCTGATTTTATCCACCAGCTCGCTCATGCCGTTTCTAAAGGATGTAAGAACGCCTCCTGGACCTGCCTTCGGCCCTTTCTGCTTCCTTTTTCTGGCAGCAGCCTGGAGCCTTATCATTGCCCTTATGAGGCTTCCATAATCTCTTTCAAGCTCGTGAATCCTGGGAAAACAGCTCTTCAGGGAAAGCCTTTCAGGGTTTCCCGCGTAAATGCCTGATGCCATGGGATCTATGAGATACCTGTAGGCCTCCTTGCCAAGACGCCTCACGGCAAAGGAGGCCAGTGATTCATCCACCTCCATGTTGCCCCTTGGGACAAAGGGCTCCCTCATGACCCCGAGCTTTCCGTCAAGTGAAAGGACTCCCGATGACAGAAATGCACCGGCAGAATCGGGAAGCTCTGCAAGCCTTCCATCCCTTACTATAAACCTCTTCCTGGATACATCTCGGCTTCTGAGGGGAGAAAGACCGAGTTCTGATGCAAGCTGAAGGGTAGCAGGCTTGTTATCCAGAACGCCGTTTACACCCCGCTCCACCAGGAAACCGTCCCTCTTTTCCGTCCAGGCCTTGCCCCCTGCCCTGTTTTCTGCCTCAAGGACCGTGATCTGCCAATCCTTCCTGAAACCTGACAAGTACCAGGCAAGGGACATGCCGCTCATGCCTGCTCCGATGATTACAACATGTGCCATTTTGTTCCTTCCTTAGGGGCAAAGAGAAGTCATTTTAATACACAAACAAACGAAGTAAATTTTCCTGTATCTGCTTACAGGCTGGTGCAGATACAAGGCGGAGGACGCGCAGACGTACAATGCGTACTTCAAGCGTCTGACAACGCCGTAGATGCACCTGCCTGTGAGCAGATACAAAAATTCAGGCTGCAGTCACCAGATCACGCAGGGCCTTGATGAAGACAGGAGATTCATTAAGAGACGGAGTCCTCACAAGTCTTACGCCCTGCTCTGCCATCATATTTCCGTAGAGCATATCTATTTCATAAAGCGTCTCTATATGGTCTGAGACAAAACTTATGGGGAGACAGAGTATTTCCCTTGCCCCTTGCTGGGCAAGTCTCATCAACATATCATCCGTTGCTGGCTCAAGCCATTCAACCGGCCCGCTCCTGCTCTGAAAACAGAGCCTGCCCCTTATGCCCGTTTGCCCTTCCAGGGCCGATATGGTTTGCCTGATATGATCCAAGTAAGGATCACCCTCTTCTATCATGCTCTTTGGAAGGGAGTGGGCGGAATAGACAAGAACAAAGCGCTCCTTGTCTCTGATTTCTTCAAGCCCCCTTTCCACAGCCTCACGCAGTGCCTGGATATACAGGGGATGGTCAGGAAAACTTTCAACAGTTGAATAATCCATTCCCATTTTATCGGCACTCTTCCTGAACTCGTCCAGGGAACTGCCCCCTGTTGCAAGACTGTAATGGGGATACATGGAAAGGCCTATTACTCTCCTTATACCCTTTTCCCTGAGGCCTTGAAGCTGGTCAGGAGTCCTGGGGTGCCAGTAGCGCATGGCAGGCTCGCAGGTAAATAGATCCCTTCCGTCCTGGTTCAGGAGATCCTCAAGTGCCTTTGCCTGCCTTCTTGTGATGTCAAGAAGCGGGCTTTTACCCCCTATTTTGGCATAATTTGCAGCGCTTTTTGGTGCCCTCTTTCTTGCAATCATCCAGGCAACAGGCATCTGCAGAAAGGCGGGCCCGAGCCTTATGATATTCCTGTCTGAAAAGAGATTGAACAGAAAAGGCCTGACTGCCTCCAAATTGTCCGGCCCCCCCATGTTCAGAAGGAGCACGCCGGTCTTTTCCCGGTTCTTCATTGTTGTTGATTACCTTAAAAGGGCACCTTGATGACTCACCCTGAAAGCTCGTGTATCAAATCCACGGCAAGCTTCACCTTTTCCGGCGGAATCTCCGGCAGTATGCCGTGGCCCAGGTTGAATATGTGACTCCTTGCCATGGTACCCTGGTAGAGGATCTCGGCTATCCTGTCCCTCAACCGCTCTTCAGGCAGAAAGAGCATGCACGGATCAAGGTTTCCCTGTACCACAACGTTTGTGTCATCCATGAGAAAAAGCGCTGTCTCGATGTCTGTCCTCCAGTCCAGGCCTATGACATCTGCGCCGGAAAGCCTTACCAGGTCCAGCAGATGGCCACCGTTAAAGACAAAGTACACCATGGGAACACCTGATTGCCTCAGTGCACTAAAAATCCTTTTTGCATACAATAGGGCAGCATCCCTGAAATCGTGCCTGGTAAGAACACCTGCCCAGGTGTCAAAAAGCTGTATTGCCTGGGCTCCGGCATGGATCTGGGCCTGCAGATAGGAGATGGTCACCTCTGTGATTAGATCCATCACCTGCCTGAAAAGCTCGGGATTTGAAAAAAACATCTTCTTTATGTTTACAAAGCTCTTGGTACCGCCTCCTTCGATCAGGTACGAGGCAAGGGTAAAGGGTGCACCGGCAAAGCCAATCAGCGGAACCCTTCCTTTAAGCTCCCGTCTCAGTATCTTTATTGTCTCAAGGACAAAGGGCACGTCCCTTTCGGGCTCAATGGCGTGGAGCCTTTTCAGGTCTTCACTGCTTCTTACCGGCGGCTGCAGCACCGGCCCCCTGCCCTCCTCGAAGGCCAGATTGGCACCCATTGCCTCCAGGGGAATCAGTATATCGGAAAAGAGTATGGCAGCATCAACGCCCAGGAGATCAACTGGCTGGAGTGTAACCTCTGCAGCAAGCTCAGGGGTCTTGCACATGGTGAGAAAATCCGACTTTCCCCTAATTTCCTGGTATTCAGGCAGGTATCTGCCGGCCTGCCTCATGAACCAGACAGGCACAGGGCTTGTTCTTTCTCCCCTGCATGCCCTGAGAAAATTGTCATTCATCCTTTCCCTCCTCTTTTTTAAACCTGCGGGGCTGATAGCTGCAAAAGGGCTCTTCCCCGAGATAATCGCCGCTGACTGCATAGGCCCTGGCCCTGCAGCCTCCGCAGACCCTGATGTATTCACATACCCCGCACCTTCCCTTGTAGGAGGAAAAATCCCTGAGCTCCCTGAAAAGGCTTGAATTATCCCAGATCTCTTTAAGGGATTTTTCCCGTATGTTGCCAGCTGCCAGGGGAAAATAACTACAGGGAAGCACGTTCCCGTCAACGTCTATCAGGCATATGAGCTGCCCTGCAAGACACCCCTTGGAACCGCCTGTGGAAAACTTGAGGCTTCGGTGCTCTATCCTTTCGCCCTCTTTCTTGGCAAGCTGCATCCGCACCCTGTAATAATGGGGGGCACAGGTCGGCCTTACCAGCAGGTCCTTCTCCTTTTTTTCCATCTCGTAGTGCCACTTCAGAAGCTCCTCGTAATCTTCGGGAGAGATGAGTTCCTCCATGATATCCTCGCCTCTTCCCGTTGGCACTATCATGAACATGTACCAGGCTGTTGCCCCCAGGTCCTTTGCCAGCCTGTAAACATTTGCCACGTCCGCCTGGTTTCTTTTGGTAAAGGACGAGTTTATCAAAAAGCTGATGCCGCTTTCCCTGAAAAGTCTTGCGGCATTGATGGTGCCCTGGAATGCACCAGGCTGATTCCTGAAATTGTCGTGGATCTCAGCTGTGGAACCATCAAGGCTGAGAGAAACCATCCTGATGCCGGCATCCTTTATCCTGCCGCAAAGCTCCCTGGTTACAAGGGTACCGTTTGTGGCAAGACACATCCTAAGCCCCTTGCCAGTACCGTAGGAGGCCAGCTCATGCCAGTCATCACGAAGCAGGGGCTCACCTCCGGAAAGCACTACAACCGGCTTTGCAAAGGAGGAAATATCGTCGATTATGCGCTTTCCTTCCTCGGTGGAAAAATCAGGGTGCTCCTTGACCTCCAGTTCGGAAGATGAACGGCAATGGACACAATGCAGGTTGCAGCGTCTTGTAATCTCCCAGGCAAGCCATTTGAGTTCAAAATCCATATATTGTCTCTACTTTCCTTGAAACAAGGGGCCTGGTTCAGCCCTGTCCTGCGGACCTTTGATAAAAATCCATATATCTTTGCACCACCTTGTCCCATGTATATTTTTCCATAATTATTGCAACCGCCCTCTTCTGCATGGCATGAAGGGTCTGGGGCGCCTCGTTGAAGATGGACACGGCCCTGTGCATACAGGCTGCCAGTTCAACAGGGTCTTCTGTCCTGAACACAAGACCATTTACCCCGTCTCGCACCTTGACCAGCCCCCCTGTATGCCTGACAATAGGAATGTTTCCCATAAGCTGGGCCATGAAATCCGTAAGCCCGCATGGCTCATACCTAGATGGTATGAGAAAAAAATCACCGCCTGCAAACATGAGATTTGCAAGGTCGTCGTTATACCCAAGGAGCAGACACATCCGCCCCCTGTTCTGCGGCAAAGAAACAACCCACTTGAGGTGTTCTTCTATCTCTGCCTTTCCGCTTCCAAGTATTGCAAGGTTAAAACCCTTTTCGACACCTATCCCGCCCTCCAGGGCCTGGGCAAGGATGTCCATCCCCTTCTGTTCTGTCAGCCTGCTGACCACTGTAAAAAGCGGAAGATCAGGCCGGTATTCCACCGTTCCAGTCACTCCTATTGACTTGTAGCTGCCCCCCATGAATTCCGCAGACGCCTCTCCTGCAGATAAAAGATTCAGGAGTGCCTTCTTGCATTCCACCTTCCGGCTGAAATCTCCAGAAAAAGGATCAAAAGAACAGGGAATACCTAAGGCCTCGCCATGTCTTGGATCAAAACCGGAGACATCTATGCCATTTGTTATTCCTTCAAGCTTGATCCCTCTGTCCTTGAGGGCATGGCCCAGCCAGCCTGTGAGGGCATCCAGTTCAGTCTCCTGCAGCTCCCTGGCGTAGTTTTCACTTACTGTGTTCACCGGGGCGTAGCTGGGGCCGGCAATGAGAGGATCAAATGTCCCGTTTAAGAGGCAATTGTAAACCACCCTCCAGGGGAGCCCTGTGACGGCCTTTGCGAAGGGAAGGTCTGCCACCTCCTGATGGTATCCCACACCTGCGTTGTGAATGGTAACCACTGCTGCAGATCTGGCGAAAAACTGCCTGAACCCGTCATGTTCC
The DNA here is from genome assembly GCA_027028245.1 of Deltaproteobacteria bacterium. Taxonomy (GTDB): domain Bacteria; phylum Desulfobacterota; class Dissulfuribacteria; order Dissulfuribacterales; family QOAL01; genus QOAL01. Next base: position 16,213 of record JALVJO010000078.1, on the reverse strand, counting down.
CTTAAAAGTGCGGGTACCACAGCGGTATGGCCGTCATGACAGTGAATGATATCCGGACGCCAGGCCTGATGAAGACTCAGGCCCAGGGCTGCCTTCTGGTGGAGAATATTCATTGCAAAATAATCAATATGACCTGTCCCCCGGTGCCTGGAAGGGTCCTCGGCCTCGTCCTGTTCCGTATATGTATAGATGCCTCTTTTTTCAGCAAACCGTGGAGAATCTGCCAGGTAGACATCCACGCCTTCCAGGACATGATGCCAGAAAGAAATATCCTCTGTCCTTTCTTCGGCAGCATAATCCATTTCAACGGAAAAATTGACTTCAAGTCTTTTGAACCCGAGACTTTCGGGTTTAAGAAACCCGTAGCAGGGGAGCACTACAGAGGTTTCAAGACCTTTCCTGGAAAGGGCCTCGCAAAGCCCCCTGACCACGTCCTGAACCCCGCCGGCACCGGCTATCCCTGCATATTCCCTGGAAAGCACTAGAATTTTTCTTATATCAACCATATTTAAAAGGCCTTAAACCCAGAATATGCACCTCAAACGAGCCGCGTTTACAGTTTAAAGTGTTTTTTACAATATCTGATGATATTGCAGCTTAATCTGATTTCGACCCTAAATCCAGTGCAGCCAAGTGGTGTTTTAAAGGCTGGAGCAGCCGGTTATCCCTTTCTGGATACCTGTCATTGCCAGCCATGTCCGCATTTATTATCCTCCCGCCACAATGGATTCCCAGCTTAAGAGCAGAAATCGTCTCCGCCACCCGGCAAGCCTGGTAATTATGAGTTTTGCCCTTGCCGACCTGGCAGGAGCAGCCGTTTTGTACCTGCCTCTATGCCACAGAGGCCCCCTGAGCTTTCTGGATGCCCTGTTTACTTCCACCTCGGCCATCTGCGTAACAGGGCTTACGGTTGTGAATACAGCATACAGCTTCACTGTCCTTGGTCAATGGGTGATCCTTCTTCTTATCCAGATCGGGGGCCTGGGCGTCATGACATTTTCCGTGCTCTTTACCATGGGCATAAGGGGGCGCCCCGGGCTTTCCAGCCAGTTTCTTATCCAGGAAAGCTTTCTCAATCTCAGGGCTGCAAGCCTCCAGGACCTCATCCTCACCATAGTACTTCTTACCCTGGCCTGTGAAGGTACGCTGGCACTGGCAATGACTGCGGCCTTTCTGCCTGATGCCCCAAGCCCGGCAGATGCCCTCTTCTACGGCATCTTCCACTCTGTTTCCGCATTCTGCAATGCCGGGTTCTCGGTATTTCCCCACGGCCTCGAAGCATACAGGGATCATGTATGGGTAAACATCTCCATCATGACGGGCATCTTCCTTGGCAGTACAGGTTTTGCCGTAATATACGAGATCTGGCGCAGGCTTTCTTCAGGTTCTGGAAAATCCTTTTCACTCCATCTCAAGATCACCCTGAGCACCCACATCTTCCTGGTGCTTGTGGGCACTGCCGGGTTCCTGTTCTGGGAATACAATGATGTGCTGCAGGGCCTGCCCCTTTCCAACAAGATCCTGGTGTCTGCCTTTCACAGCATTAGTACAAGAACCGCCGGATTCAACACTGTCCCCATCTCGGCGCTGACAGAAAATACCCTTTACCTTATGATTCTTCTCATGTTCATAGGGGCGTGTCCCAGTTCAACAGGGGGCGGAATAAAGACCACAACCCTGGCCGTACTGTTTTTCACGGCAAAAAGCAGGCTAAAGGGATTCAGCCAGACCGTGGCATTCAGGAAAACCATTCCCGAAAACCAGGTCAACCGCGCAGTTACCCTTTTCATGCTGGCCGTCATAACGGTACTAAGCGCTCACATGCTTCTGATGGGGGCGGGCACCAGGCTGGCATTCGAAAGGGCCCAGGGAGAATTTTTGGCCTACCTCTTTGAAGCTGTCTCTGGCCTGGGCACAGTAGGCCTCAGTGTGGGCATTACTCCAAAGCTTGGCTATACGGGAAAACTGGTGATGATAGCCATAATGTTTGCAGGAAGAGTCGGGCTTTTGTCTATAATTTCTATCCTTTCCGCTGCCGGAGGACCCAGCAGGGAATATCACTATTCCAAAGAAGACGTTATGATAGGCTGACCATGAAGAAAAAACACTTTGCAGTAATTGGTCTTGGCAAGTTTGGATTCTATCTGGCAAAAGAGCTGGCAGATTCTGAACACAGTATCATTTGCATAGATAAGAACGAAAAACTGGTTGAAGAAATAAGCGAGCATGTCACCGAGGCCGTGGTGGCAGATGCCAGAAAACGGGAAGTACTAAAGGACCTCAACCTGGGAGAGATGGACACGGTGGTGGTGGCAGTGGGCACCCTGACCCAAAGCGTTCTTATAACCTTGTATCTAAAGGAACTGGGCTGCAGGTTCATTCTGGCCAAGGCCAATGACGAGGATCACGCAACACTTCTGTCCCTTGTGGGGGCACATCAGGTTATTATTCCTGAAAAGGACATGGCGATTAAGATCGCACAGAAACTGTCTATTCCAAACGTGGTGGACTTTCTTCCAATGCTCCCGGAATTCTGCCTGGCAGAGATCTCGCCGCCGGAGGATTTTCTTGGCAAGAGCCTGGCCGAACTCGATCTCAGGAAAAAATACCATATCTTTGTAATTGGAATCAGGTCTGAAGACAGCAGCACCATAGACCTTATGCCCCAGGCAGACCGTAAGATAAGAAAGGGCGATTCCCTCTATGTTTTGAGTAAAAAGGCCGACCTGGAAAAACTCGCCGAGATTACAGACAAGCATCATTTCTTCATATAGAAAAGCTGCTGCACGGCCCAGAATGGGATCATTCCTGCTCCTTGTTGACAAAATAGGGGCCGTTTCTCGGGTCATATTTCATGATAAGGTGAAATGTTTCTGTCTTAGCAGTTTTGAGGCTTAATCTATTTTCCCTGCCTTCACACCTGATTATCACCTGCCCTGCCGACGCAAGCCTTCCGCTTATATCCACAACCAGCCCGTTTATTGCTGCCTCCACCTGTTCCTTTTGATTAATCAGCTGCTCCTTTTTTTCCAATGTCTGGGTCAGTTTTTCCTGTATATCCACCATGAGTTTCAGGTGCTTTACTATGCCCCTGAAATCTGCTCCGTAGTTTTTTTCAAAGTTTTTTACCCTCTCCTTGATCTTGCCTAAAGGAATCTTTCCCAGGAGAATCATGGTGGCAAACTGTTTCAGGACGGGGATGAATTTTTTCTGCTCGTCAGAAAGGATGGAGGATGCAAGCTTCAGCTTCTGTCCCATAACGGCACCCCTGTCCCTGAGGTTTGCCGCAGTACGGGTAGTTTCTTCTTCAAGCTCTGCATACTGTCTTTCCAGCAGAGTACGGGTTTCAAAGAGCCTTTTTCCAATCTCCATCTCAAAGATGTTCCTGACGTTCAAGGGTCCGCCGGTAACTGCATCTGACTCAACACTGGTACGGCCCACCATGATCTCTGGGCTGCCATGGGGGTCAAAAATCACACGCGGGGCCTTGATCTGGCATTCTGCAAGCTCTCTCTTGATGGTGGCAGTTTCATTGGCAATGAGCGTGGCATTTCTGGCAGAGCCGATCTCCATATTGCTTCCTGAGCGGAGAAAATTCCTGACAAAAGAGGCAACGACCGGGCCTGTAGCATCAACGGTGGCACCCTCAACTGCCCCCTTGACATTAAGTGCCCCGTCTATCACCACTGAAAAATGCCCCCTGATGTCCCCCTCCACCATGACGTTGGCCTTACACCTAAGCTCTCCAGCCTGTCCCTTAAGACTGCCGGTGGTGAAATCTATGTCTTTCACCACGATCTCATTTCTGATTGAGATGGCACGTATGTTCATTGGGTCAGGAGGACCCTCGAATTCACATACTACTATGCCTGCCTTTTTACAGAAAAAATCCTGGTAGTGTTCCTTTCTTTCTTCATCGTATCCGTTTTCCACCCTGAAACCTTCTCCCGGCTTGATTGGAAAAGGCACACCTGCCTTTGGAGAAATACGCAGACCATATGCATCTGTGCCTTCTGAGCCTGGGGTAGGCTGGTAGATCCTGAATACACAGTAGTCCTCTCCCACCTGCGGAAACCGGTTGATCTCGGTAAAATCAATGCTGCCGTCCGGCAGGTACTTGCCGGGATGAACGTGGAAATCAAAAAAGACTTCTATGGAGCCGTCATTGCCGTCTGATGGCTCAACTCCCCTGATTGTCAGCGTGGATATCTCCGGAAATGTATTGACCTCCACCTGCCTGGGCTGAAGATGCTTTTCCCTGGCTGATGCAATAAACTCAAAATTATCGAATTCCCTTTTAAGTATATTTTCCCGGACGTCTTCCGGCAGCTGATTTATGGAAAATTCCTTGAAGACTGCCTGGAGGGCAGCCAGAAAATTTTCAGGATTGACCCTGTTTATGGGCGGAAGATCCATGGTGACGGCCAGGATGTCCGAACCGTATTTAAGTGATTCCCCTGACTCCAGGATCCATCTTGCAATCTTTTCAGGCGGAGTTGATTCTGAAAATGCCTCTTCTAGTTCTTCATCATCTTCAAATTCTTCATCATGGATGTCGTCAATACCAGTGTAGGAATCCAGATCATCCAGCACCGGTGAATCATCAAAATTTTCCTGAGGCATGTGAAGGCTCCGTTACTTGCAGGCACCGCATCTCCTGCATTTAAGCAGCTCGCAGAAAGGGGATTGTCTGCCCTGCTGCGCCTTTTGCCATTGGGAATACAAAAAGGCTTTCTTAACCCTATGATTCAAAATTTCCCAGGGAAAAGGCTCATCAAAAGATCGCTCCCTGAGATATTTTTCGGCCTTTGACGATATTTTCTTGACCAATTTACGGGTACCCATGCCTTTTAATCTTTGAATAATGAGATCCTGGGCCAGATCCCTGTCTCCACGGCTCAAAATTGCCTGGATAAAGGCCTTTTCCGGCGAGTCAAGCCTGAGCCTTACGTTTGGAACACCCCGCAGCCCCTTTTCGAGGATATCCCGCCTTCTGCCCAGGTGATTCTTACCCGCAAAGGCAGCCCACTGAAAAGGTGTCCATGCCTTTGGAACAAAGGTAGAAACCGAAACAGTAAGGTGCCCCAGGTTGCCCCTTTTCCGTCCTGCGCCTGTAAACATTTGGAGAATTTCCTTGCTGAGACACACGATGTCTTCCACGTCTTCATCGTCCTCAAAGGGCAGACCTATCATGAAATAGAGCTTGAGGTTTCTGATCCCGGCAGTTACGAGGTGACGGCAGCATTCAAGGATCTGCTCCCGGGTCAGATTCTTGTTTATCCTTCTTCTCAGGGTCTCTGAACCTGCCTCCGGGGCTATGGTTGCAGTCTTTGAACCCGAGGCTGCCAGAAGACTTGCAAAATCCCTGGTAACAGCATCTGCCCGAAGAGATGAAAAACCGAGCTTGAACCGGCTTTGCAGGAGACTCGATATCAGTCCCTGCAGTCCTGCTGTCTCCATGAATTCCAGGCCTACGAGGCCGATCTTTTTTGTTTCTTCGGCCAGGGCCAGGGTATTTTTTATGTTTTCCGCTGGCCAGGGCCTGGGCGGGCGGTAAACATAACCTGCTGCACAGAATCGGCAGCCCCTTCCGCACCCCCTGCCTACCTCCATGAGAAAGGTATCTGGAAATGAGGCTTTTTCCGAAAGAACTACCGTGTGTGGAAGTATTTGAGGGGGCTTTTCCTGGATTGCAGGCAGAACCTGTCCGTATGGGCCTTCCTGGGATATCCTGCCAGAAAGCGGCATGTAAAATGACGGCACATAAACTCCAGGTACCTGCAAGGACAAGCTTTCAAGAAGCCTGCCCTTTTTTCCTGATAACTCATGATCTTCTAAGAATTCTACAAAATCAGGGCATATTGCCTCAAAATCACCCAGAAGAAAGGCATCTATGAAAGGGGCTGCAGGTTCAGGATTTATCTGGCAGGCGATTCCCCCTGCCAGTACCAGCGGACAGGAAGTCTTACGATCTTCGGTGAAGACGGGGATTCTGCCTCCTGCCAGGATGAGGGGAATGTTCAGATAGCTGTATTCAAAACTGATGGAAAAAAGGATCAGGTCAAATTCTCCAAGGCCCCTGCTTGATTCAACAGAACGTATAGAGACATCTGACTGGCCAAAAGCCGGAAGAAAAAAACGTTCTGCAACAATCAGGTCATGGGCATTTAGGAGCTCGTAAACCCTCTGGAAGCCAAGATTCGACATACCTGTGCCATAAGTATCCGGGAAAACCAGGCCGACGGTTATCCGGTTTTTCCAGCGCTTTCTTATGACACCTGTTTCTTTGAAGGAATTCCTTGATAGGGGTCTTTTCAATAGAAATTATCCCGGATTTTGCAACCCTAACACCTGGCAGGTAATCGGTTTGAATGATTATAGGAGCTTTGCCTGATTTTTCGAGTGTGTTTTAAACGGGAAATGGCCGGAAATCGAAATTTCCGGCCGGACAATACCCGGAATTATTCGTTGTTGTTTTCACCATCCATCTTTGCAAGGTCTTCAAAACGTATATCAATTCCAAGGACACCTACAATTTCCTCGTTTTCGTTCCTGATGGGGCCTGAAACGGTAATGCACAGGGCGTTGGTTATCCTGGAAGTATAGAAGTCAGTTACGTGGATCTTGCCGTCTTTTATAGGGGCGATAAACCAGGGCCTTCCAGAAAAATCGCTGTCAAGCTGAAAGGAAGCATACTTGCTTCTGTCTTCAATGTGGGTGATATTGTGGGTGATTTTCTCCCCCTCGGAATTCACCACGTACAGAAACTGGATAAAGGGATTTTCCTCAAGTACCTTCTTGAGAAGTGGCTCCATTTGCTCCGGTTCCATGGAACGAATCTCCGGAGTCTCTACCAGATCTTCCACCAGATGGAATGCCAGACCATGGGCACGCTTTTTGAGCCTGTCAAAATCAGATGTAAAAAGTTCGGGAAGATACTTTCTGGCAAGGCTTTCCATCTCCGTATTGGACATGGATGTAACCCTGCCCTCCTCGTACTGCTTCATGATCTGCTTGTAGATCTTTACTATTCCAGGGTGTCTCTTATCGACCTGCTGAGCACCCTTGAGGCCGAGATGGGTATTGATCCAGTGGGCAACGCCTGCCGTGCCAGATGTGTCAGAAATGATAACAGACACGGGTCTTCCAAGTATGGCATCGGTATCAAAGATATTGTAGATCTCCTCGTTCTTCAAAAGTCCGTCGGCATGGACTCCTGCGCTTGTGGCATTGAAATCCTCTCCCACAAGTGGATAATTTGAGGGGATGCTGACCTTGAGTTCCCTAACAAAATATTCTGCCATTTCCGTGATGACCCTGGTATCGATACCGTCTGTCTCACCTCTAAGGGCGATGCGCTCGATCAAAAGGGCCTCGAGCGGAGTGTTCCCGGTCCTTTCTCCAAAGCCCAGGAGGGTGCCGTTTATGACACCGCAGCCATATAGCCAGGCAGTGGTGGCATTGATGACAACCTTGTGAAAATCATTATGGCCGTGCCATTCAAGGAGTTCTCCCGGCACTCCTGCATCGTCTATCATGGCCCTTACCACCTTGGGCACACTCCTTGGCAGTGCTGCACCAGGATAGGTGATGCCATATCCCATGGTATCGCACATCCTGATCTTGATATCGATGCCTGTTTCCTCCCGAAGCTTCATGAGTTCTATGGCAAAGGGCACACAGAAACCATGTATGTCCGCCCTGGTGATGTCTTCGAAGTGACATCTGGGCCTGATACCCAGATCCAGTGCAGCACGCACTATGGAAAGATAGCCTTCCATGGCCTCCTTCCTGGTCTTCTTAAGCTTCAGGAAAATATGATAGTCAGAAGCAGAGGTCAGGATGCCTGTCTCCTCCAGCTCCATGTCCTTTACCAGCTTGAGATCGTCCTTCTTGGCCCGGATCCATCCTGTCACCTCTGGAAAACGGTATCCCTTTTCCTTGCAGGCCTCCACTGCCTGCTTATCCTTGTCGGTATAGAGAAAGAATTCCGACTGGCGTATTATTCCCTTTGGCCCGCTCATTCTGTGCAGAAAATCAAAAATCCTGCTTATCTGTTCCACTGTATAAGGGGGCCTGGCCTGCTGCCCGTCCCTGAAGGTGGTATCTGTAATGAGCATTTCCCTGCAGGGCTGCGGAACCAGGTACTTGTTGTCAAAGGCTATTCTGCAGACCTCATGGTAGGGGAAAAGATCCCGCATGAGATCAGGCTCCTTTACGTCTTCAAGGGGAAATTCCTTGGTGTAGCTCAGTAATCCTTTTTCGGGATTCCATTTTATCATATTTTTCTCCTGTTAAATCCGATCGTTAATAATCAGGTCTGCCCTTCCTCCTGTTTCCAGTCAGGCCGCAGATAGAGCTCTGCAAGCTGGGCCATGCTGACATGGGCAGGTGCCCTGGTCATGAGGCACTGGGCCTTCTGGGTCTTTGGAAATGCGATGACATCCCTTATTGTCTCCCGCCCGGCCATGAGCATTACAAGCCTGTCCAGGCCGAAGGCTATACCGCCGTGAGGAGGCGCACCAAGGGTCAAGGCCTCGAGAAGGAAACCGAATTTTTCCTCTGCCTCTTCATCGCCTATGTTGAGTGCATTGAAAACCCTTTTTTGAACTGCCTCCTGGTGGATACGAATGCTGCCACCGCCTATTTCTATGCCGTTTAATACAAGATCGTAGGCCCTGGAACGAACCCGTGCGGGATCTTCCTCCAGGAGGTCCAAGTCTTCCCTGCTCGGGGCTGTAAAGGGATGGTGAAGGGCCTTGAAACGTCCCTCATCCTCGTCAAATTCCAGCAGGGGAAAATGGGTTACCCAGACAAAATTAAAATCCTTTTCAGGTATCAGGTTCCTCCGCCTGGCAAGTTCAAGCCTCAGTTCGCCCAGCACGCGGTCCACGGTACTTCTGCTGTCTGCCCCGAAAAAGAGTATGTCTCCAGGGGCTGCCGACAGCCTTGTCATTACAGCTTCCTGCTCTTCTGGTTTGAAAAATTTCGCTATGGGGGACTGCCAGCTCCGGTCTTCCTTTATCTTGACCCATGCAAGGCCCTTTGCACCAAAGGACTGGGCGAATTCTGTAAGTACATCCAGGTCCTTCCTGGAAAGATCTGCCATGCCCTTGGCATTTACGGCGCGCACCACTCCGCCTTTTTCAACTATGGTGTTAAAGACCTTAAGCCCGCAGCCGGCAGCTATATCCGTGATATCCACAAGTTCAAGACCAAACCTTGTATCGGGTCTGTCGGTACCGAACCTGTCCATGGCCTCCTGATAGGTGAGTCTTGGGAAAGGGGTGTTCAGCTCTATCCCGAGGGTTCTTGAAAATACATGGGTGATAAGACCCTCTATGAGGTCCATGATCCCTTCCTCGTTGACAAATGAAAGCTCCATATCCAGCTGGGTGAACTCCGGCTGCCTGTCAGCCCGCAAGTCCTCGTCCCGGAAACAGCGGACTATCTGGTAATATCTTTCCATGCCGGAGATCATGAGTATCTGCTTGAAAAGCTGCGGGGACTGCGGCAGGGCATAAAACCTGCCTGGATTCACGCGGCTTGGCACAAGGTAGTCCCTGGCACCCTCCGGGGTGCTTCTTGTGAGCATAGGGGTTTCTATCTCGAGAAAATCATGCTGGTTCAAAAATTCCCTCATGGCCTGGCATACCGAGTGCCTCAGGGTAAGATTTTCAACCATGTGCGGCTTTCTGAGATCAATATAACGGTATTTGAGGCGGACGCTTTCCGAGACCTCCTTTTCTTCTTCCAGTGGAAAGGGAGGTGTCTTGGAGGTATTGAGTATCCTAAGCTCCAGGCAGGCCACTTCTACCATGCCCGTCTTTATTTTAGGGTTCTCCATTCCTTCGGGCCGCCTTCTCACCCTGCCCCTGACGGCGATAACATACTCGCTCCTGAGGGAATGTGCCTTCTGATGCGATTTTTCATCTACTTCAGGGGCAAATACCACCTGGGTAATCCCTTTTCTGTCTCTCAAATCCACGAATATCAGGCCACCGTGGTCACGCCGCCTGTGCACCCACCCCATGAGCACCACTTCTGTCTCAAGGCTTTCCTCAGTGATGCTGTAACAATCATGGGTGCGTTTAAGCTCTCCCATTGGTTCCATTTTCTTATTCTCCTGCGCTTTGGTTCGAAATCCTGTCTACCAGGGCTTCAGGAAGATCATCAAGATCTATTTCTTCCTGTTCCTTTGTTTTCATATCCCTCAGGATTGCCCTTTCGCTGTCCAATTCATTTTCGCCGAAAATCAGGCAGTACCGGGCTCCCGACTTGTCCGCCTGTTTCATCTGGGCCTTGAGGCTCTTGTCTGCAAATGAAAACTCCACGCTGATACCATGCCGCCTGAGATAGCCGATCCAGTAATATGCCTCGTCTCTTGGCTCCCTGCCCAGTGCAGCAATAAAAAGATCTATACCCTTTCTGGATTCAGCTTCACCCATGAGAAGAAGCAGTCTTTCCACCCCTACTGCCATTCCCACCCCTGGTATATCAGGGCCTCCCATGAGCTTTACAAGCCCGTCATAGCGGCCGCCTGCAGCTACGGTACTCTGGGCACCGAGCTTCCGGGATGTGATTTCAAAGGTTGTCCTGACATAATAATCCAGCCCCCTGACCAGGTAGGGATTCTGGACAAAGGGAACTCCATATGCTTCAAGTATGTCCAGCACCATGCCCAGATGACTGGCGCAGTCAGGGCACAGGTAATGCTTCATGACAGGTGCCAGTATGAGATTCCGCCTGCATTCCTCATTCTTGCAGTCAAAGATCCTCAGGGGGTTGACCTTCATCCTGCGCCTGCAGTCTTCGCACAGATCCTGCTGGTTGTTTTCCAGGTAGAGCATCAGCTCTTTCCTGTGAACAGGCCTGCACTTTTCACACCCGAGAGAATTGATCTCCACCAGAAGGTCTTCACTGCCGGCAAGCCTTGTTACGATCTCCCATGCAAGCCAGATGATTTCCGCATCTGCAGGAGGCTCACTTGAACCCAGGTATTCCACGTTCACCTGGTGAAACTGCCGAAGCCTGCCCTTCTGCGGCCTTTCATGCCTGAACATGGGCCCCATGGTGAAAAGCTTCAAAAGAGGTGCGGTGCCGTGGAGCTTGTGTTCCACAACCGCCCTTATTATACCGGCAGTTGCCTCGGGCCGCAGGGTGAGGGATTCACCGTTGCGATCCTGAAAGGTGTACATCTCCTTTTCAACTATGTCGGTGTGTTCGCCTATTCCCCTCTTAAAGACCTCTGTCTTTTCAAGCACAGGGGTCCTGATCTCATCAATCCCGCAAAGGGCAAAGACCTGCCTTGCCGTTTCTTCCAGTCTGACCCTGGAACATGCCTCCTCGGGGAGTATATCCTTGAATCCTCTTATTGCCTTAATAGCCACAGACCTATCCTCAAACTTTCTGAATTAAAGAAGCACTGCGCTGCCCTGCAAAAGCGGTGGTCAATCCCCAGCTTCAGCAGCATTTGAAAAGGCATCTGCTCAATGCTGCTATCCTGGATTTTTATGGGAAAGTAACCGAATCGTCCGGTTGCCTGGGCAGGGCTGCAGGGAACAAGCAACTATTGGTTAAAGAATTTCTACATATTTAATTCAACAGCTGCCTTAATTCAAGCTTTTCAGCCGCCAAACAATTTAATTGCAAAGCACATTTCTTTATTCTAACCTCGAAAGGAGCTGATCTTTTTTCACCAATATGCAGGGGCACGGGCACCAGTTTCTATGAAAAGACATGCAAAAAGCATAATGTTCCAGGGTACCGGGTCGGGAGTCGGCAAGAGCATAGTTGCCGCTGCCTTCTGCCGCCTGCTCAAAAGAATGGGGTACAGCGTAGCCCCTTTCAAGGCCCAGAACATGGCACTTAATTCATTTGTTACCGCTGACGGCAGGGAAATGGGCAGGGCCCAGGTATTTCAGGCCGAGGCCTGCGGCCTCGAACCTGATGCCAGGATGAATCCGGTGCTGCTTAAGCCCACAGGGGATTCCAAAAGCCAGGTCATCCTCATGGGCAGGCCCCATGAACATCTTTCCGCAGCTGATTACTATGAACGATCCCGGGTCCATTGGGAGGTGGTAAAGAAGGCATATAAAGGTCTTTCAAGGGATTTTGATGTCCTGGTAATAGAAGGTGCAGGAAGCCCTGCTGAAATTAATCTCCAGAAGACCGACATTGTAAACATGAAGATGGCGGAATATGCCTGTGCCTCGGTAATTATAGTGGCAGACATAGATAAGGGCGGGGTCTTTGCTTCGCTCAAAGGGACATTCGATCTCATCCAAGACGAACACCGCAGCCTCGTAAAGGGCTTTCTCATCAACAAATTCAGGGGAGATGTCCGCCTGCTGGAGCCGGGAATAGACATGTTTGCCAAAATAAATCCCGTCCCGATTCTTGGAGTCCTGCCATGGTTTACTCATATTCACGTGGATGAAGAAGACGGAGTCTTTGTGGAAAACATCACGTCCTGCAGGACCTCTGTTCAGGACCTGCACGTGTCAATCATAAAACTTCCGAGGATCAGTAATTTCACGGACTTTTCTCCCCTTTCCCACGAGCCCGGTGTAAGGCTGAAGCTTGCAACAATGCCTGAGGAGGCAGAAGGCAGTCACCTGGTGATAATCCCGGGTACCAAGACCACCATACCAGACCTGAGGTTTTTAAAAGACAAGGGCTGGGACATTGCGCTTGAAAGATTCCAGCAGCAAGGCACCTTCATAATGGGTATCTGCGGCGGATACCAAATGCTCGGCCGCTATATCGATGACGAACACGGCAGTGACGGCTCTCCCGACAGCTCCGCCGGACTGGGGCTTCTGCCTGTGCATACAAGGATGAAAAGGCAAAAGACCCTGAGGCAGGTAAAATTGGCTATCTCAAACCCCGCCCTTTCTCATGAGCCCATGCCGGTAGAAGGTTATGAAATACACATGGGAACAACCAGGTGCCTGGAACATGCAGCAGACATGGCCTTTGGAATAGGTCTAGGCCCGGAAACAGGGGTGTTTGATCCTGACAAGCGGGTGCTTGGCACTTATCTCCACGGCATTTTCGAAAACGACGAATTCAGAACAAGGCTGTTGAACTTCATCCGAAGATCCTGGGGCCTGCCGGAGCAGAAAGAGGTTTTCAACTACAGGGATTTCAGAAAGAGACAGTTTGACCAGCTGGCAGACTGGCTGGAAAATTCTGCCCGTGTAGAAAGGCTGATTGAACTGATAGATGATTGAGCTTCCATTTTTCCTGACAGGAACCGGAACGGCAGTTCTTTTTACGTCAATATGCCTTGACCTTCTTCTTGGTGACAGGGAAGAGCTTCCGCACCCTGTAAGATTTATGGGGGCACTTATAAATGCCTCTGAGAAGATTGCAAGGGCATACCTTGGTTCTGAAACCCTTTCAGGCTCCCTGTTGACTCTGGGACTGGTGTTTGGAACCTATATTTCATCTCTATTGTTCTTTCACCTGGTCGAAGCCTTTCACTATGCAGCCTATCTTATCCTGTCGTCTGCTGCAGTCTATTTCAGCATCAGCCTTAGATGCTTGGCAGATGAAGCCATCAAGGTGCAGAGACTTCTGGAACAGGGTGATATCAAAGGTGCAAGAAAACAGGTATCCATGCTGGTAAGCAGGGATACCGGACAGATGGACGAAGAAGATATTTCAAAGGCCGCCATTGAAACCGTTGCTGAAAACCTGGTTGACGGCATCATGTCCCCGTTTTTTTACGGAGCCCTTGGCGGGCCTGCTCTTTGTATCTGTTTCAAGATGATCAGTACCCTTGATTCCATGATAGGGTACAAGAACGAAAGGTACAAAAGATTCGGCTGGCTGGCTGCCAGATTGGATGATATTGCCAATTTCATACCTGCCAGGCTGAGTGTGCCGATAACAGCACTTTGCTCCTTCATCACAGGCTCAAACCCTGAGAAGGTGTTTTCCTGTGTTTCAGCCTGCGGACATCTCCACCAAAGTCCGAATTCCGGACTCCCGGAAGCAGCCTTTGCAGCTGCCCTCAATGTAAAACTTGGCGGCGAGGTGTCTTACCATGGAAAGGTCAGAAAGTATCCAGACATAAACAGAGGCGGCATGAGGCCTTCTGCCAGCCATATTGGGCAGTCTGTCAGACTGCTGTATGCATCAGGCCTGCTGTTTTTCTCAATCTTACTGGTCCCGGGGCTGGTTTTTGTGTTGTCCTGAGCTCAATTTTTTCAGACCGGCGAATAGTTAAGGAAACCTTCCTCTTATTCTGTTATATTCAAGGCCATGAGGAGAAAGAAAAGATTAAGGGCAAGGTCCAAATCCTATCCTGAAAGGCTTTCATTCCCGGAAGAGACCTCAGTAAAGTGGCTGCCCATGCTGTTGGATGCCTACCACATTGCAGATAAGGGCATTGCCTTTGCTATACAGAAAAGGATTTCAAGGGGTGAGACCCTGGCTTGTGCCAAGGGGTGTTCCAGCTGCTGTGCCACCCATGTAACCATTCCGGTTTATCCTCTGGAAGTTGTAGGCATATACTGGTACGTCATAGAAAAGTTCATGGGACCCGAAAGGATCGAACTCAAAAGACAGCTTGCCGGTTTCAAAAAGGGAAGTCCCTGCCCGTTTCTCATAAACAAGGCCTGCAGCATTCATCCCATGAGGCCTCTTGCATGCCGACATTTCAACGTCTTCAACCGCCCCTGTGAGCCTGGTGAAGACCCCTACTATACAAGAAGAGGCGACGTTTTGACCCCGGATGACAAATTCAAGACCAGGGCCGTTGCCGCCATGCTGCCGTTTCACGGCATAAAGGACAGGGCCAAGAGAAAACTGGCTGCCAGATCGGGCTTTCTTGACAGCCAGGTTCAAAATCTCCACGAAATAGACTGGAACAACCTGGCACTTCGCATGGAAGGCAAGGCGCCTCCCTTAAAGGTCTGACCAGGCAGTGTCTGCCTTCAAATCTTTATGGCAAGTGCATCTTTGAAAAATGTCTTTATGACCTCATAAATGAATGAAAGAACCTTTCCATGCAAGTTCGCTGTTTCATTAACGGAGGCTGAAATATGTATCGAGCACCCACTCACAAATGGTACCTGGAACGGATAATATGGCTCATTGCCGGCACCGTCGTCCTGACGGGCACAGGCCTCGGCATATTTGTGCATCGCTACTGGCTGGCGCTGCCTCTCCTGGCTGGCATAAACATGATAATATTTTCCCTTACGGGATTCTGCCCCATGGCCATATTCCTGAACAAGGTATTTCACGTAAAACCCCTGGTTGACAGGCATGGAGATGGAAGGCCGCGCTCCTGCATGGAGTGATGAGCCTGCCCAACTGCTGTCCAAGAACAGCTTCACTTAAGATTATTTCTTGATTTTTGGTCTTAGGCTCACTATATTTATGAGCATAAGCCAATATGAAAGGAGGTGAAATGAAATGCCTGGATTTGACAGAACAGGACCAATGGGCGCTGGACCCGGCACTGGATGGAGACAGGGCCGTTGTTTCGGTTTCGGGACCCGCGGAGCCGGAAGAGCCGGAGGCGGCGGTTTCTGGCGCAGGCAGGGTGCAGGATTTTGCAGGCGCCTTGCTGGTTTCCAAAGAGGCCTTGGCTGGGGCAGACAGGGCGGTCTGCAGCCAGGGCAGGAAAAGGACGCCCTTTTACAGGAAAAGTCCTGGCTTGAAGAAAAGCTCAGGGCCATCGAAGACAGACTTTCTTCCCTGAGATCTTAAGTTCTCGGACAGGAAGAAGTACTGAACCGGAGAAGCCTCGGTGGTCTTCGACGATTCGAGGCTTCCTGGGATAGAATATCTGCTCAGGATTCCCTCAGGACCCCATCCAGATCTTCATCAATCTGGCCTGACAGGCCTTTCTTTATGGCAGTAGTTGCCAGCTTGTCAGCAATTTCATTTTCCGCGTGTCCTGCGTGTCCGCGTACCCAGTTCCAGCTGACCTTGTGCCTGCGGCAGAGTTCGTCGAGTCTCTTCCACAGGTCAACATTTTTTACAGGCTTGTTTCGTGCCCGCCGCCAGCCTCTGGCCTTCCATCCAGGGACCCACTGCGTGATTCCATTTTTGACATACTGGGAATCCGTAGTGATTCTCACCCTGCACGGACGATTCAATGCCTCAAGGGCCCTTATGGCAGCCAGAAGTTCCATGCGGTTGTTGGTGGTAAGGGAGGAAAAGCCGAAGAGCCTCTTTTCATGGCCATTGTACC
>JALVJO010000077.1 GCA_027028245.1 Deltaproteobacteria bacterium | reverse complement strand
AAGCATTATAAAATGATGCCAAGCATGAGCAGAAAAGGAAATTGCTGGGACAATGCTCCAACTGAACGCTTTTTCCGCAGCCTGAAATCAGAGAAATTGAATCACCATGGTTTTAGAAGCAGAGGCGCTGCGAGGTCGGAGGTGTTGGATTACATCACCTTTTACAATGCATATCGCAGACATTCGACCATTGATTACATGAGCCCTATGGATTTTGAACGTGAACACATGAAACAAGCTGCTTGAAAAAAGGTGGCCATTTTTACTTGACCATTACAAAACGGGTGACCGGATTCATCGGAATAAGCAGGCCCTGATTTGTTCTTGTCTTTTGGTCGGCACTTGCTTGTTGCTCCATTTACCATTCATAGTTTTATTCGTATTCCCCTATCTAGTACACGCAACCCAATGGCCAGGTTTTATTTCTGTCAATTGGGGCTGGATTGTTCTGCACCGGTCTTTTCTGATGGGGCAATATGGATAAAACTGGCACATTGAAGAGGAGTGCCCCATTTCTTTCGCTACGGAAGGTTTTGTGCGGCGGCTGCGCTCTATTTCAGGGTCTGTAGTGAGCACAGCGGACATGAGCAGTTCTGTATAAGGATGGACAGGGTGGTTGTATATCTCTTCAGAAGGCCCGAATTCCACAACTTTGCCTCTATATATAACCATAGTGACAGAGCTCATCAGCCTTACGATCTCCAGGTCGTGAGAAATCAATACGAGGGCCATCCGTTCTTTTTGTTTTTCCCTGAATAACCCAAGGATCCTTGAACGTGTGTAGGTATCAACTGCGCTTACAGGCTCATCTGCAAACAAAAGGTGCGGCTTTGTTATTAAGGCCCTAGCAATCGCAACCCTTTGTTTCTGGCCATGGCTCAGCTCAGTTGGATACCTGCCTAAAAGTCCTGGTTCGAGGTCAAGATGTGCAAACAACTCATCCGCTGCAGCCTTTGCTTGCACCTTATCCGGATAGGTATTGTGGAGCATGGCAGGCTCCAGCACGATGTCCGCAATGCGCATCTTGGGGTTCAGACTTGCATCAGGATTTTGAAATACAACCTGCATGCGTGCCCTGTAAGGCCTCAGAGCCCTATATCTCATGTGTGTAATGTCTGTGCCCTCGAATATGACCTTCCCGTTTTCAATGGGGACTAAACGTGTAGCCGCCTTCATTGTGGTAGTCTTTCCCGCCGCACTTTCACCCACGATTCCCAGGCACTGTCCTGGCAGAACATTAAAGGATATGTGCTGCACTGCAGAATTTCTTTTGCATTTGCGAAATAGGTCCCTGAAGGAGAGGCCAGATTTATATGACACTGACAAATCCTGAATCTCTATTATTGGTTTGCTGCCTTCTGATGGAAAATGAACTCTATTTTCATTTAATTGACGGTTCTCTGGAGATATTTTACCTGCAAGATGACACCTCACCCGGACGTTGTCTGCTACCAGGGTGAGATCAGGCAACTCTGTCCAACAGGTATCAACAGCAAAGTCACATCTATTCGCAAAGGGGCAGCCTGCATGGCCTTTTTTTAAAATGTCCTGTTTTTTAGACATCGGCTCTTCCACATTATAAATGGAGTTGAGCAGGCTCATTGTATATGGATGGTGAGGATGTTTTAATACAGTGTCGACATCTCCTGACTCCATTACTATGCCGGAAAGCAGCACTATCACATAGTCAGCGGTCCTTGCAGCTACCCCCATGTCGTGTGTCACAAGCACCGCACCAAGTGCCTCTTCGTCGCAAGTTGACCTTATCAGGTCCAAGACCCTTACCTGCCTTGTGAGATCAACCGCTGTTGTGGGCTCATCAGCGATCAATAACTTTGGATTGTTCAGCAGCGCCATTGCGATTAATATCCTCTGTCGCATCCCCCCTGAGAGCTGATGAGGATAGGAGTCAAGCACTGTTTCGGTATTTGCAAGATCAAGTAACGCAAGGAGGGTCTTGAAACGGACAAGGGCATCTGCTGGTGAGACACCTTTTCTTGCAGCAATTTCAAGAGACTGCCTGCGTATGGAAAGGAAGGGATTTAGGCCGGCATATGCAGATTGTGGAATAAACGTAACATCAGTACCAAGGATCTTTCTACGTCTGCCACGTCTCATCCCGAGAATATTCATGCCCTCAAAAAATACCTCTCCCCGTACCGTAGCACCCCGTATATAGAAGTTGACGAGTCCGAGCATCGCGAGTACAGCTGTAGTTTTGCCACTACCGCTTTGGCCTACTATAGCGGTAATTCTGCCCCTGTGTACGTTGAGAAAGAGGTCTCTTAATATAAAGGAGGTATGGTCTTGACTTCGCAGGGATACCGTGAGGCCCTTTACAGCCAGCAAATCAGACCTCTGGATTAACGATGTAGTTTAGGAGCCTGGGTAGGTTATTGGAAAGTATATCGCTTAACCTTGCGTTAAGGAATGCCTGACTTGCCTTTGGAAGGTCAGCCTGGTTATTACCCTCGTTCTGTTTTAGATTATGGGCTTCAGCAAAATGCTCCGCCTGTTTTTCTGCAAGTGCAACCTCTTCAAGGATCCCAACAAAGAGCCTTGTTGTGATGTTACTCACAAGATTTTTCTTTATACCCTGTAACTTCGACCCGGGAAAATCCATCATCCCTATGGTTCTCTCGAAATAGGTATCTACTGTATCATAGAGATTTTCTAAAAACCTTCTTCTTAGATCATTATCTTGATATTTTACCCTTAGAGCTTTTTCCTTTGGGCCAAGGATTTCCAGCATAATAGATACGAAATCCATCCGGTTTATTTTTCGTTCCTCTTCATTTTCATAAAGAAAATATTCTGTTACAGAGGATGGATACACGGGAGGAAATATAATAAGCCTGCTGAGCAAGTCTGGTCTAAATCCTTGAGGACTTGGACTATCTGCAGATTCGACATAAAGCTTTACACGGGCTCTAATATCCTTATGGGTTGCGGCAACGACCCTGATATTTCCGACATCCTCTTCTATCGATTCCCAACCGAGCCTGTTTACCTTTTTTTCTTCAAGAGGGCCAAGGAGATTATCTTGAATCTTTATAGGTGCGTCTGCGATTTCGTCAAGAAAGACTGTGCCTGCCATGTAACTTGCAGTTTGAAACAAACCCGGCATAGGCATCTCAACACCTTCTGCAGTACCAAAGAGCCTTCTCATTGAGGAAATAAACTCGGGTCCCTGCTCTGCGAGGACACCGCATAAAATCTGAATAAAGTTTCCCGACATTTTTGAACCTGCTTCATTTTCTACTCCATAAACAGCATATAACAACCTTGCCAGATAGTGGGCCATGAACTTCACAGAAAGTTCAGTATCTGGATTTGAAGCAATATTTGGCACAATTTTCTCAACAAGGTCATTCAGGTATGGCCTAAGTGGACACGTCTCGCAAAGATTTTTTACTTCATACGCGTTATTGTTTATTGAGATCTTTGTACATGAAGCCTTATTTTTGCAGCGCCACACGTCTGCCTTGTCAGTATCTCCGGGAATATCCCAGTACCACCATTTGGTGCCCTGGAGCTGGGCTTTTACAAAGCTAAACAGTCTTTTTTCTGCACTAAAATCGCCGTCAGCCTCCTGATCACCCATATATTCCTGAGCCCTTGGCAGCATCAGGATATTGATAAGCCTTTTCCAGATTCCCTCGATGGTCTCTTTGAGCAGAGGCTGATTGTTTTTGATTTCCTCAATTGCAAGTTCGTGATACCTCTTTGCGGTCAAACCTTTTCCTCCACCCGGCACTCCGAGGAGCAGAACCTTGCCTGTCATAGGATTCAAACGAACGTGCTGTACCAGATCGGCTACGAGTGTTGTGGCCTTGCTTCCCCTGATGTTGACAACACCCTTTACATCCAATGCAGAATTAATTGTATTCGCTGACTCCTGAAGGAATTCCCGTATAAACAGAAGTCTTGCTTTTGAGCGCTGAAAATTAAGACTTTGAGAGGGCTTTTTACTCAAAAAAGGGCTCCAGATCGTTACCTTGTCCTTTTGTGAGTCTATTTTCTTGAGAGCTTGTGAAATTTCTATGAGATTATCGGTACTATAGTCTAAAAAGGTTGATATGCTTTGATCCCCCAAGGCATCTTCAGGAGATGTCTCAAAGAATGCGAGCACTCTTGCCATCCATTCAAGGGCCTCCCTTGCATAGATCACCCGAAGCCTTTTCATTGCCCTTTCTTGAGATTTAAAGAACAGTTCTTCGAAATCTTTATACGAATTTTTTAAATGACTATATTTTTTCAAAAATGAGAAGTCCTTAACCCTGTCCATCTTCATAATGGTATTTGCAAGTCTTCCCACCCAGTCAAAAAGCCATGTTTTACGAGCTTCTTTCATGGCGTATGTGAGGCCTAGGATGTGCTGATGGGTGCTATTACGAGTCTTATTGAGCTGCGTATTGCTAAAAAAGAAATAGATCAAATCCGGTATATCATCGTAGAAAAAAGAGATAGGACCAACAACCGGAATAACCTTCTTACTTTCTGGAGATTTTATCCCTCCTTCCTCCAGAATGTCCAAGCCAAATTTTCCCCACCAGATCTGTTTGGCTAAGAATAAGTGCTCACCGGCGATCCAAAAAAAAGATTCTTTACTCCAGCGATATAAGGTGGCCGGTTCATCGTCAATAAATGTCTTTTTTTTTGCCATCCATTTCTTTAGAGTTCGGTTTACAAAGAGACCTGGTTCATTGAATTTTTGTGGAATCAACGGGTATACTCTCTTTATGCACTCTCCACAGGTTAATACATTCTGTCCACATTCCTCCATGTGCATTTCTTTAAGTGCGTCTTGCACTTTTTTATAGGCTTCTCTGAGTGAACTTATTGGCATAGATCTAAGAAAGTTACATCTTTCGCTTTCAGTATACTCAAACGCAAATGGGCTATAAGATAGAAAAACAAATTCCCGCAAGATTGAATATTCATTGTGATGCCCAAAATACGATTCCGGTATAGGCCATTTTTTATCATTTTTACCTATAAATTGGGTAACGTCGGTATCTTGTTTGTTACGTTTGATCAGGCTGCTAAAAAGTGCACTTTCATTTTGTAGAAAAGAAAAAGGCCGAAAAGGCCACATTGCTGTGAAATAGACTTCCTCAGGTTCATGTAAATAATTATATATCATTATCTATAGAGAATTCTTTATCTGTTTGGAAACAATTCTTTGGGATTCTTTGTTTTGGTATCCTCGCTTAATTTTCGAGGTGAGTTTGCGTAATTGGTGCCAAAAGCTAGAGATCCTTTGATACGAAGTCTCTTTTTTTTCATTATGGTTATTTGATGATCACTTGGAACCAATCCTCCTTTACTTCCAGCAGCAGATCCCATATCAGTTCCTCCTATTAAAACAGTACAATTAATTCCAAAAAAATCACAAGTGATGGCCTCGCAAAAAGCCAGCAAAATGGGCCAATGCCCAGAAATACCATGATATAAAATAGTGCAGCAATATAGGTGCTACCGCATATTATATCTCTCGTTCTTGAATCAGACTTATTACGAAACCAATACTTGTGATTTTTTTCTTAAATAACGTAGATTTTTATTATACAACGATTTTGTGTTCTTGGGCTATTTTTTGCTTTTTGTCCTACCCCTCTATTTTATTCTCCTCCTGCTTCTGATGAACCAGGATGTTCTGCGCCGGAAGTGCTCATCGCCCTCTCCCCCAAGCTACCTGCCATATCTTGAGAATAAAGCAGCTCCTGGTACATCTTCTTTAGGACCTTATACTCAACTGCCTGATCTACGATATCATCCACCTTTAAGTTGCCACCTTCAAGTCTCTCTTTGAGTTCATCAAGTCGCTTGGAAATTTTTGCCAATTGTTTTGCTTTTTCATACGCTCCCATCTTGCTACCTCCTTTTTATCAGCCGTGCAAAACCTGCATTAAACACAATTAATCCCACTGCAAGTAGCAGTCCTGGAACTAAGAACAACCATGGATAGATAGTGATATACGGCCCTGCATTGTATATCTCGGCACCGATGGACGGGGCAGGGGGCCTGGTCATGCCCACAAAGCCGAGCAGAGCCTCAAAAGCCACTAAGCCCACAAAATCAAGCAACGCGTAACGCATGATCCTCGGAGCGGCAATCATGCCCACATGCCGAATCAAGATCATGTAAAAGGGTAAACCTATAGCCTTTGCGCCCTCGATATGAGGCATTTCTAGGCTTGCGTTTATCTCTTCTTCTATTACTGCTACTTCAAACGGAAATGATATCATAGCAAGGGCGATAATCAAACCCCAATTTGTGGCACCAAGCAATGCAGCAAGTGCAAGACCTGTAAGAAAAGGCGGAATAGTACGCATGGCAAGCAGCAACACAGAAAGCAGGGCTTGGAGCCTGATCTTTGCCAGCAGCAGAAGCAGTAGGTTGGCAATAAGGGATGCACTAAGGGAAACAATCTCTGCAGTGCCTGCAATACCTAAACTTGCCCTGAAACCTGCCGATGCCCTTGCAAGCACATCCCGGCCAAGCCTGTCGGTGCCACCGGGAAATTTGAAAGAAGGAGGCTGTAAGACTAATTCAAGATTTATCTTCAAGGGGTCATGAAACACTAGAAAGCAAAGTGCAATGCCCAATACAAACCACGCTAAGGTTGCTAAGGTTCGAGGGTGAGTCTCCTTGGCTTGTTCTGGCCTCACCATGCATTTCTCTGCCTTGGGTCCAGAAACCACACAATGATCTTGTTAAATACGTCCAGGGCCACAACCCCAAGGGAAAGCAACACTGAAACAGCAAACAGGACAGGGAGATCAAGCCTCAATGCTGATTGCAGGAACCAGTGGCCGATTCCGGGGATCCCAAAGATCTCTTCGACCACGGCAAGTCCTGCTATCAGAAAGAAGATCAGGGCATTGCTGAGAATTATAAACGAGGGAGCGAGTTCATGGATCATACGGCGAAACATCACAAACATTCCAAGCCCGAATGCCATGGCAATCAGGGTATGCGGGGCCTGTTTTGCCTCTTCAAGCCGAAGGACAACGTTGCTGCTGAGCAAAATCGAAGGGTATATTGCAAGTGCAAGCCCTGCACAGGCATCTTTTGGCAGGCCCCATTTAGTTGATGCAAAGAGCAGCAGGATTGCCGAGATAAAAACAGGCACAACAGCAGCGGTATTCGAGAGCATCTCTACCCACCTTTTGAGCCTTTGAGAGATTCCTTGGCCTGCCACCAGAAGTATACAAAGAACAAAAATAGAGATCAGTCCCCAACCAGCCACAGCAAGGCTCACTTTTAACTTGTCTATGGCAAGGCCGATGACCGGCCGTTTTGTGTAAAAACTCTTAAGCCTACCGTTAGCTGTATCTGTCACTAATGTGATAAATCGCTTTATTATAGGTTCGTCAAGATGAAGGTTCTTTCTTATGGATAAGACCGTGGCCTTGTCTGCAAAACCACCGGCAACCCTGTAGGCCGGATCAGGCAGCACATAGAACAGGGTAAAGGAAAACAAGACCCCAAGAATTACTACAAAGACTGACCTGAATACGTAGGTTAACATTGCCTCTTAATTTTCACTGCTGGTCGCATATATATATGGTTTTTTCAGCAGGCCGTTTATGGGACACTGGATACCTTTTTTTTCAAGGAAATAAAATGTCTTGTGCAAAAGCGGAATTGCAACCGCATCCTTGATCATTATATCTTCGAGTTGCTGCACCCCCTGGTAACGTTTATCTGCATCGAGACTCGCCATAGCAGTTTCATATTTTGATAGGAACTCTTCGGAATCATAGAAAGACAGGTTAAATCCGTAAGGAGGGTCTTGGCCTGGCAAGTAGAAAAGGAAATACAGGTCCTCACCCGGAGTCACGATATTCCACCAAAACCTGTAAAATACGCCTTTGCCACCAAATGCCATCTGGAGCATTGCAGGCCATGTGATTTTCTTAAGGGTCACATGTACGTTGGGCAGATTGTTCTCCACCTGGGCCTTCACATATTCTCCGATTGTCTCTGGTACTTCTCCTGAATCGACTACAAGTTCAAGATCCAATGCCTGTTCTCCCTTATCCTTAAGGTAGGTATTCATGAGCAATTTTGCCTTGGCTGGATTGTACTTAAATCCTTCCTCCTTTATGTGTTCAGCCCCTCTGAATGCAGGAGAAAATGGGGGGATGAAGCCGTATGCTGGTTTTCCAAAATCCTTTAACACCTGGTGCGCAAGCGCTTCTCTATCGATCACCATGTTCAACGCCCTGCGTACCCTGAGGTCATCGAAAGGGATTTTTTTGTTGTTCATGACGATATAGTCCAGATAATTTGCAGGCACACTGACGAGGCTGTTGCCCTCTTTGGCAAGGTCTCTCGCCCTTGGCAAGGTGCTTATCCCTGCTTCAACAATATCGAGATCCCCTGCTGCAAAGGATTCCATGGCCGCAAGCGGATCACTGAATATACGTATTATAATCTTTGATGGGGCCTTTTCGTGATTCTGCCTGTAGGCCTTGAATTCTGTCAGCACTATCCTGTCATCAGGCACAAATTTATCAAGCATATACGGTCCAGTGCCCACCTCGTGGGATGAGAGATAATCTTCTCCACAGACTTCTGTAATACCGGCAGGATAGATCCAGGTTCCATTGAACGTAAGCCTTGTCACAAGAAAATAGGGCTTTTTCAGATGAATCTTTATTGTGTATGGATCTACAATCTCTATTCCCTTGACCCGTTTGGTCTCTCCCTTGATAAATTCTGAAGCCCCTTCTATAACATCGCTAAAGATCCAATTGGTAACCGCACCCGGTGCAGCCAGGGCCCTTTTAAAGGAATAAACTACATCCTTTGCGGTGACTTTTTCAGGGAGCTTAAAATCACACCCTCTTACAGGATGGAATTTTACATCCTTCCTGAGATGGAAGGTCCAGACTTTGCCGTCAGAAGAATATTCCCAGGATTTTGCAAGACCAGGTACAGGTCTGCCTTCAGGCGACACATTGACAAGCCCTTCATAGACGTTTGCAAGTACGTTAACACTGAAAGCGTCCACAATCTTCACAGGGTCAAAGCTGGTCATATTTGACATGGCGGAATCCCTGAGCACCCATTCCTGTGAGGTCTTTACGGACTGGACTATCGGGGTTTTTGTCTCAGGTCCTGAGGTTTTGGTCTGCTTTTTATAAAATACAAAGGCCACGACTACGGCCAGGCCCAGAATCGCAAGAAATATCCATTTTGTTATATCCTTCATTGCTCCCTCCTTAAAAGACTGCACCTGAAGTTATCCCCCATGCAGGCAGGAAGGCATCTTTGACCCAAACATCTGGGATCAATCTGCCTGTCAAAGGCATCCACTTCCTGAAGGACCTGATTAAGTGTGGTTTCAAACCTCTCCGACAGCACAAGAGACCTTGTATAACGTCCGTAGTCCACCTCTTCCAGGTCCCTTGGCATAATCAGCCTGCCCTCAGGGGTGACTCGGACCTGATAGCGCATCAGGTCCCGAATATTCTCATATCTAACGTAAAGATTCTCTCCAACGAGACCCCAAAGCATGCCTGTTTTATCCCTGAGCAGTTCATCCCTGCCCGGCAGGTAGCCTTTTTCAATAATATCATAAAGGCCGGGGATACTGCCTGGAAATGCATCTATGAAGATATCACAAAACTGTTCGGATACTGCCATCAATATTTCAAGGGAGCGCAGGAACTGCTCGTCTGTAAGCCACAGGTCTGCCGGTACGTTCACGTTAGGATACAATACAAGCACTGCAAGCCTCGGTTCATCAAAGGTCCCGAGCATCCAATCAATAAACCTATGCATTACATCCACAGAACAGTTCCATGCATTCAGTGTAAGAGAAATAAAGAATTTTCCTGTTACCTCCCATAACCGGTCATCACTTATCGCAGCCATTACCTTATCAAAATGCCCGTCTCCCCGGATTTTCTCATCAATCTCCTTCGGACCTTCCAATGAGACATCAAGGTAGTCCAACATAATTCCGGAGCTAGTGAATTCAGCCAGGGCATTTTTCAAGTAGGTCCCATTTGTAACAATTCCGGCAATTTTCTTCAGCTCTTTCGAAGCCTGAATCATTTTGAGGGTCTTCTTCCTGGTTGCACCCGGCATCAGAGGCTCTCTGGCAGACACTGCAATCAATTCCAGATCCAGCATTTCATCTAGCTTGTGGATTACCTCAATCCACTGATCGGCTGAGAGCATCCTGCCTCTTGCCTTATATTGCTCCGGTATGTCACAATGCCTGCACTTCAGATTGCAGACCCTGTTTATCATAATGCTTGCAGTGCGAAATGGCCGTATGTCCTTTGCATTTTCATCATTTTCTACAAGTGGTTTTTTAGTAGCCTTCATACTCCTTCTTATACATGCCCTACTACAATTTTTCAAATTTCTCCTCTGCAATCTTGTAATTATAATGATATCGACTTTCTCGTAAAAAGTCGGCAAAATAAGGTTTTTCCTTGGAAATATTTTCAACAACAAGCTCAGACAGCTTGGGCCCATGTGCAGAACCGTTATCTGCAGCAGCTTGAAGTAATCGGTTGCAGGATTTTCTAAAACCTGGAAACCGGCGTCGAAACTGCATCCGGGAAATGGAATATTCCGTCATGGGGCAGGCGCCGAAGGACTGCTAATTCGCCGAGATGTGACCGGTAAGGATAATCCCAAATTATGCACTTCAAATGCAGAACAAAATAATTTCTTTTATAATTTCAGTAAATTATTGTAAATATAATGCCAGAAAATATTCACCTAAAAGGTTACAGGCTCCAACAGCAAAAACGTTCGGCATTTGAAGCCACAAGGTGCTCACAATTTCACCGAATTTGTCCCGTAATGCCGCGGGATCGGGCACTAGAAGTACCATAGTACGTCTGCATGCCCTCCCTCTTGCACCTTCGGCAAACTTGCGAGCTGCATAATCCGGGATAAATGCCGGAAGGGCAGTGTCCAGGATGTGAAGCGGGTTTAATGATAACCCTTTGAGTGCCGATTACGTGAATATTGATTCATCATATTTCGAAACAGCAGGGGGGAAAAGATGAAATTTAAACATCCGCTTCATTGGAACATAAAGAGCAAGGTTTTCGGCTGCTTCTGCCTTACAATTTTTTTGTTAGGTGCGGCAGTCCTGGTCATGGAGTGGACAATGGTGAAAAACATGGCCATGGATAGGGAGCAGAATCTTGTTGATACTGCCGTATCTACCATCAAGGCCATTTATGAACAGGCAAAGGCTGGCAATATCAGTGAAGAAGCGGCCAAAAAAGAAGCTGTCAGCATTCTCAAGGATATGCGCTACGGAAAGACAGGATATTTTTTCGTCTCTGACCTTAACAATATCTGCATCATGCACCCCATCAAACAAAAACTAATCGGCAAAGACCTCTCCAATGTAAAGGATCCGGACGGCAAATACCTGTTCAGAGAATTTTCCAGGGTGGCCAGGGCCCACGGCAGCGGCTTTGTAGAATACAAGTGGCCTATGCCGGGCAGGGAGAAACCCGTGTCCAAGCTCTCTTATGTCAAGCTGTTTGCACCATGGGGCTGGGTCATAGGCTCAGGCGTATACATGGAAAACGTGAAGTCAGATCTCATGGCACTTCAGAAAAACACATTAATCGTTTTTGCTGTACTGGGCATCCTGGTGCTTGCTGTTCTCTTTTTTGTAGCCGGACAGATACAAAAACCCATAAAGGATGTTGCCCTCCGCCTGAAGGAACTTTCATCGGGCGAGGCAGACCTCACAAAACGCATTCATGTCAATGCCAGGACAGAAGACGAACTCCAGAATGAAACCGAGGAGATAGGCTGGTATTTCAACTGTTTCGTAAACCGCTTCCGGGAAATGATAAAGGATGTACAGCATGAAATGAATTTCCTGCAGACACAGATGGAGAAACTCACCAGGGTCGCCAACGACATGAAACGGGACATGGAGCAGATTGACCTGTTCACCGACAACACCCGTGACATACTCGGGTCAGTGACAGACGCAACAAATGTACTTGCATCTTCCATGGAGGAAATGTCGTCAACCATATCCGAGATTGCCCAGAATACCGGCCAGGCCAGTGGCGTAGCCCAGGAAGCAAACAGCGAGGCAGAAACAACAGCTGATCTTATCAACAAATTCGTGGAATCGGCTTCAAAGATCAGCGAAGTAAGCCAGCTGATCGGCACTATCTCTGAGCAGACCAATCTCCTTGCCCTGAATGCCACCATCGAGGCGGCAAGGGCCGGGGAAGCCGGCAAGGGTTTTGCAGTTGTAGCAAACGAGGTAAAAGAGCTTGCCAAGCAGACTGGAAACTCAGTGGATGAGATAAATGCCGTGGTCCAGGCTCTACAGCGTGAATCCTCCAATGCTCAGGCTGCCATGAACAAGATTGCCGAAACAATACAGAATGTGGCCGCATATTCAGGCGGTATTGCATCTGCCGTTGAAGAGCAGACCGCTACCACCCAGGAAATCTCCGGCAACACCCATATGCTGGCGGAAAATATAAATGAGGTGGATTCCCTTAACAGCCGGATCGAAGAATTGAGCCGCACGGCCTTCAGGCAGGCATCAGAACTAAACGAGGTGATGACAGAGGCAAACCAGAAAAGCAGGCAGCTTGGTAAACGTTTGTCCATGTTCAAGGTGTAAAACCAGGCCAAGTACTTAAACAGGCAGGCTGTTTCAGCCCTTTACCCCAAATTATGCACTTCAAATGTCGAACAAAATGATTTCTTTTATAATTTCAATAAATTATCGTTAATATAATACCAAAAAAATATTCATCTAAATGGTGAGAGGTTCCAATGACAAAAACGTTCGGCATTTGAAGCCGCAAGGGGCTCGCAATTTCACCGAATTTGTCCCGCAATGCCGCGGGATCGGACACTTGAAGTACCATAGTACACCTCCTTGCACCTTGGGCAAACTTACGAGCTCCATAATCCGGGTTTATGGTCCTTCCCCTCATGAAGGAGGAATGAAGCCTGCCCTTGTCTTCGAACCGCAGGAAAGAAAAAAACTTGCTTCACAGATAGAGCTGCGCCCTAACACCCCTCCTCTTCGCCAGCTTCAGGCGCTTTCTGATTCTGGTTGACTTTTTGTATTCGTGCATATTTTATATATTTGGTTGGCAGCCGTGGGATCATAAAAAAATAATGTGGGATTAAATATTGAGAAATGATATTTTCAACAGACAAAAAAACCGGGCTGGTATCTGCGGAAATAACAGAAAACGATCAGACCATAAAATACGAATGCTCCTTCGAGGTCTGTCCCAATCCTACGTGCGAATGCGGGATAGTAACCATAGATTTCATCCCCATGCATCCTGAAGAAGCAACGGAAGGGTTCCCGCTACCACATACAGTGGATATTGATGTGATAGACCAGGGGCTTGCCCATTACGAAGGGAAAGACCTCTCTCCAGAAGACAGGACATTTGAAGACAGACTCCTGAAACAGATGGACGAGGAAGACTTTAATTTTCTATATCGGATCTATTTCAAGCATAAAAACACTGTTACCAAAAAGGCCAAACCGTCAGAGATAGACGCCCTTTTTGATTATGAAGCAATTGAAGTCGGGGGATTGAAGACCGCCTATCATGAGATATTGCCATATGACGATATGCTCTCACTGGATCTGGACGGTCAAAACCTGAAAATTATTGACCAGTATTGTCTCAAACTGGGATGTCCCTGCACCAGCGCAACATTGACCTTCCTTAAGGAAGGAGAGGAAGACAGCCGCGAGGCCTCCATTCTCGGCACAGTAGAAGCAGATTACAAGAAAAAACGATGGGGGGAAATCTACGAAGACTTTTCCATAATACCTTTCACCACC
>JALVJO010000076.1:5047-13861 GCA_027028245.1 Deltaproteobacteria bacterium | reverse complement strand
AATTCTGCAATTCCTGCCACGAGATGCATCCCTTTTACAAGACATGGGCTGCAGGCAAACACGGGGTAGATGCCATGGGTGCCGTCAGGGCCAGGTGTGTTGACTGCCATCTTCCCCATGACAGCCTTGCCAATTACCTCACGGTAAAGACCCGGGCTGGTCTCCACGACATGAAGGCCCATGCAATGAAGAAAAAGACCGCGTGGCTGGAGATCTGGAAAAATCGCGGGCCTTACGTGCACGAAGCCTATGAATCGGGCTGCAAGGAGTGTCACAAGAAACTGGTTGCGCCCGGCATCCCGGTAAAGGCATTCACGGCGCACAAGGCCTATCTTGTAGGGCAGACAAAGCGGACCTGCATAGACTGCCATCATGAAGTTGGACATGGAGACCTGGTAACGGAGTTCAGAGAAATAGCTTCAAACGAAAAGAAATAGACAGGCAAAGACATGAATTCCAGAGGGGAATGCAGACTGGGATTGGCTGCAGATTCAAGGGATTCCCCTGGAATCTTCAAACAAATAGAGGCAAAAACTAAACTTTACTTTGGAAAAGGAGGGTTAACATGAAAGGTTTATTTGGAAAGATGGGCATCTTCTGTTTAACAGCATGTTTTGCGGCCATTGCGGCCAACACGGCTGTTGCACAGGAAAAGGCCCAGCAGAAACAGACAACACCAAAGCTTTACAAAGAGCTGGTGATCAAAAGGGGAGTGCGCCCCGAGGCAACAAAATGCATTGAATGCCATTCAAAAAAGACTCCGGGGATAGTTGATTCCTGGAAGCTCGGCAAGATGGCCCATGCATCAGTTTCCTGCTATGACTGCCATGTGGTGGAGAAGAGCTCTCCAATGGCCAGCCAGTGCTCGGGAATCAAGGGTACAAACATCTATATCTCTCCCATGGTGTCCTCAAAGACCTGCTCCCGCTGCCATCCCCAGGAGGTGGAACAGTTCCTGCAAAGCGGCCATGCCAAGCTGGCAAGTGCACCGGTGGTTGACAACAAGAAGATGATCAACCTTATCTACAACCTGGAAGGCGGCGGTTTTATTGGCAACAAGCACGAAAATTCGAGCAACTGGGCGTCGAGGGAGGCAGGCTGCCAGATGTGCCATGGCGGCAAGGTCGAGCTCGGACCGGATCGCAAGCCGATTAAGAATACCTGGCCAGGGGGCGTTGGAACCAGGTATCCCGACGGCTCCATCGGAACCTGCACCGTATGCCACACAAGGCATCAGTTCTCCATCACAGAGGCAAGAAAACCAGAAGCCTGTGCAAGCTGCCACCTAGGACCGGATCATCCGGATATCGAGATCTATATAGAAAGCAAGCACGGCCAGATCTTTCTTGCCCACGGCGAAAACTGGGAATGGGACAGCGCACCTGATGCATGGCAGCCCGGGGACTATACTGCTCCCACCTGTGCAACTTGCCACATGAGCGGTATCGGAGACTTGACAACCACCCACAACATCAATGAAAGGCTGAAGTGGGACCTTGTTCACAAGAAGAGCGTTATAAGATCTGGTGAAAGGGGCAACGGTGAAAAGGGAGCCAAGCTCATGAGGCAGGTATGCGCCAACTGCCACGGCCCAACCCAGATACAGAAGGAGATCAAGACACTGGATGACGCTGTAGCCCTTTACAACATGTACTGGGACGGCGCTGTCAAGATGAAGAAGGAACTTGCTGCCAAGGGCCTTCTCGGGAAGGATGCCTGGAAGGACGGCTTCCAGGAACTCATGTACTATCTGTGGCATCACACCGGAAGGCGTGCGCGCCAGGGCGCTGCCATGAACGGCCCGGATTATGCTCACTGGCACGGTTTCTTCCAGATCTTCCAGGTCTACAAGGATCTGCAGCAGATCTATGACTGGCGCATGAAAAACAACAGGATTGAGGACCTTAGTACCGTTATGAGCAGCGGTCCTCTTTAACAGGTAAGCCCTTACAGGGCATGACCTTGGTAAGGCTGTGGTTTTATAGGGAGCCACAGCCTTGTTCCATTTAAATCAAGGAGGGTAAAGAGATGAAACGACAGATTTTTACTACCTTTTTGCTGATGTTTTTCCTGATCTCGGCAAATGCCTTTGCCTACAAGATCAACGACAATGCATACATCAAGTTCAAGGAGGAAA
The DNA here is from genome assembly GCA_027028245.1 of Deltaproteobacteria bacterium. Classification (GTDB taxonomy): domain Bacteria; phylum Desulfobacterota; class Dissulfuribacteria; order Dissulfuribacterales; family QOAL01; genus QOAL01. The sequence continues at coordinate 11,724 of JALVJO010000076.1, read as the reverse complement.
TCAGGTACGAAAACTGGTCCACCTTTGAAAAACCAAACACCGTGGACGACCAATATGATTTCGTATCCAGCAAGATGAGGCTGGGATTCGGATTCAATTCCAATTACATAGATGCCTTTGGAGAGTTCAACTGGACCCAGTTTTTCGGTCTTCCGAGAAAGGCATCCTACGGCACAGGCTCCCTGTATTACGGCCAGAACAACGGCGCAAGGGATGTCGGCAAGGTGGGAATCGATCAGGCGTGGATGAGGGGACGCTTCCCTGGCCTTGAAAACCTGAGCGCCACCATCGGCCGGTTCAAGTACAACAGCGGGCTTGAGTACAAGACCAAACCCAAGAACAAAAGACTCCAGTGGCTCCGCAAACTCCGCATCTCCCAGAGACTCATCGGCGGATTTGAATGGTCAAGGGTGGGCCGTTCCTTTGATGGTTTCCAGGTGGGCTGGGATGACAAGGCCTACAACATTACCGTAGCCGGTTTTCAGCCTACTCCCGGCGGATTCTATCTGGATTACATGGACGATGACTACAATGGTTACAAGAGCCACGACATAGACATCGTCACTGCTGTTTTCACCCTGAAGGATACGGTTGTCAAGGGCCTGGATGCCCAGCTTTTCTACTACTACTACAATGACGACCGCGGCCTTCCAAACCAGGATCCTGAAATAAACAACTTCGGAGGCCACATCCTCTACGTGACTCCCAAGGTTGGACCGGGCAGCTTTGACATGCTCTGCTGGGGTGACTACCAGACAGGAACCTGGGGCAGGAATGACCAAAGCGCATACGCAGTAGCCCTGGAAGGCGGCTACAAGTTTGAAGACATCATGTGGCAGCCTTGGATCCGCGGCGGCTATTTCAGGGGTTCAGGCGATGACGACCCATCTGACAACGACAGGGACACCTTTTTCCAGATGATGCCTACACTTCGCATCTATGCAATGACTCCCTGGTTCAACCTGATGAATACCACCTACGGCTTCGGCCAGGTCATGGTCAAGCCCATGAAGAACGTACTGGTTCGTACAGACTTTACCAGGTTGTGGCTCACAGAAAAGGAGGATGCCTGGTACCAGGGTTCAGGTATGACAAGACCGGATATTTTCGGCTACAAGCCTCTCAGGCCGGTTGGAGGCTTTGATGACGACGACCTCGGCACCATGTGGGACCTGTCTCTCTTTATCAAGGACATCTACAAGGCTTACGGCGTCAGCATGGGACTTGATCTCTATTACAGCCATGTCTGGGGAGACGACGTGGTGGAACAAATCTTCACCAAAGATGACGATCTCGATTTCTTCTACGCAGAATTCAGGATCACATTCTAAAAATGCAAAGGGCCGGATAATCCGGCCCTTTTGTCTTTAAGGAGGAGCAAAGTGAAAACACAAATTCTAAGAATCTGCCTGCTGTTGATGGTGCTGGCGGTTTCCAGTGCCTGTACTGCCGGCACATCCAAGAACACCACACAGGTCAAGCCAGGCTCCCATCCAGCCCTGACCGATCAGGAAAAACTCACTCCCTGCGCCCAGTGCCATAAGGACGTAACGCCGGATCTCTACCAGCAGTGGTATGATTCCGTCCATGGAATCGCTAATGTAAAATGCTTCCAGTGCCACGGCACCTATGAGAATTTCCGCGTAGAGCCGGATGAAACCAATTGTGCCGCATGCCACAATGCTCAGTATTTGAAGCGACCAAAGGATAAAAAATGCTGGGTATGCCACCCGGCACACAATTTTTTCGCACATAAGTAAGGGAGGAGGATTGATATGGGCCTTTCAAGAAGAGAATTTCTGAAAAGAACTGCTGCCCTCACGGCCGCATCATACGTGGGCATGAACCTGCCTGTCAGCCTGGAAGGAGAGGCCCAGGCTGCCGACGCGGACAGCTGGCACCCGGGCACCTGCCGCCTTTGCGGCTCCGGCTGCCGCTTGGAACTTGGCGTCAAGAATGGTCAGGCCGTTGCTTTAAGGGGTATATCCAAGTCGAGAACAAACTTCGGCTACCTCTGCATGAAGGGCATGCTTTTTTACAAACTTATGGGGCAAAATCATCCGGAACGCCTTAAAAAACCCCTTTACCGTGCAAAAAAGGATCAGCCCTTCAAGGAGATCTCCTGGGATGAGGCCCTGGATATTGCGGCAAAGGAATTTGCAAAGGCCGTCAAGGCCCATGGAAACAACTCTGTAGCCTATTACGGTTCCGGCCAGGCCCTTACGGAAGAGACGTATATCTTCCAGAAGATCATGCGCGGAGGCCTGCAGACAAACAACGTGGAGGGCAACCCAAGGCTGTGCATGGCAAGTGCTGTGGGCGGATATCTCACATCCTTTGGTGCAGACGAGCCCATTGGCAGTTATGACAATTTTGAACGGGCAAGCTGCTTTTTCATAATCGGCAGCAATACTGCCGAGGCCCATCCGGTGCTCTTCAGGAGGATCATGAGGAGGAAGATGGACAACAGGGACAGGGTCAAGGTAATAAACGCCGACCCAAGGATTTCTCCCACCTCAAGGATTTCCGACCTGGACCTTGTCTTTGAACCAGGCACCGACCTGGCCATGCTGAATGCCATGGCATACGTAATAATTGAGGAAAAACTCTACGACGAAGATTTTCTGAAGAATTACAGCGTATTCAGAAAGGGAAAAGATAAGAAACAGGTGTCCTTTGAGGAATACAAGAAGTTTCTTTCAGCCTATACTCCGGAAAAGGCAGCCCAGATCTGCGGGGGCAACATAACAGCAGAAAAGATAAGGACAGCGGCCCGCTGGTTTGCAACCTCGGAAGGCACCATGAGCATCTGGACCATGGGTATTAACCAGAGGAGCCGGGGCGTATGGGCCAACAACCTTATCCACAACCTGCACATCCTGACTGGACAACTTTGCAGGCCAGGTGCCGACAGCTTTTCACTTACCGGCCAGCCCAATGCATGCGGAGGAGTTCGCGAAGGAGGCGGCCTCTGCCATATCCTTCCAGCTCACAGGCTTGTTAAAAAGGACAAGCTCCGCCATCAGGTGGAAAAGCTCTGGGGCATTCCCCAGGGACGGATTCCCCCGAAACCCGGTTATCACACCATGGCCATGTTCGAGGCTGTAAACCAGGGAAAGATCAAGGCAATATGGATCAACTGTACCAGCCCGGCCCAGAGCCTTCCAAACTGCGACAAGTACATTAAAGGTATGGCCAGGGACGACGTATTCATGGTGGTCACGGATATCTTCCCCACCAGGACCACGGAACTTGCAAACCTCATCATGCCTACAGCCTTTATATTTGAAAAAACCGGGGTGTACGGGTGTACGGAGAGACGCTCGCAGCTCACGAGAAAGGCCGTGGATGCCCCTGGAGATGCAAGGCCCGAGGTGTGGATAGTTCGAGAATGGGCGCTCAGGCTTTCAAAGGAGCTCAATGACCCTGTCATAAAGAAATGCGTAGAACCCTTCATGGGCAAGGAGCCTGATTACGAGCTGCCCAAGGCCATCTGGGACGAATACACCCAGAAACTCACCAAGGACAGGGATAACGACCTGAGAGGGGCGACCTATGAAGTGCTTGAACAGCTTCCAGACGGGGTACAGTGGCCTGCCCCAACCAAGGAATTCGCACTCAAGGGAGGCACTGATATAAAATTCGTCCGCGGCATCGACCCCCTGGCGGATAAACATGCCAAGAATGAAATGCCTTACCAGTTCTACGGGCCTGCCCACCCGGACAAGAAACTCTGGATCTGGCTCAGACCTCAGAAGGGTCCCCAGGAGATGCCTGATGCCCATTATCCCTTTTACCTTTCAACAGGCCGCGTCATCGACCACTGGCACACCAGCAGCATGACGGGAAGGATCCCTGAACTCATGAGGGCAAACCCCTATGCCTTTGTTGAGATCAATCCAAAGGATGCAGAAAAGATGGGCATCAAACCGGGAGACATGGTAGAGGTGACCTCCAGAAGGGGCAGGAACATCCTGCCTGCCAAGGTCTACGTCGGCCCCTGCGAGGGCATGGTGTTTGTCTACTGGCACGATATGTACTCGGACCGCATGATAAACAGGGTGACCAACGATGTTTGGGACCCTGGCTCCAAGGAGCCTGAGTTCAAGATATGTGCCTGCCGGATAAAGAAGGTATCAGGGCCAAAGCCCTTAAAACCGTTTATTGTCCAGATGAAATCATAACATCCAAGGGCCGGGCTGCTCCTTAAGGCCCGGCCTCCCTTGCCTCCTTCATAAAATACCATGAAAATAATCTATATCTTGCTGGCTGCCTTCCTGATCGTACCTATTTACTGCCAAACAGCCCTTGCAGGGCAAGAGACTTCCCAGGATAAGGCCTTTATGTTCAGCCATACAAAGGCAGAAATCTGCGGCCGAAACTGGATCTTCATGGACGAACTTCTGAAAAAAAACCATGCCCGCTGCATGGATATCTTGGATATCCAGGGATTTCCCTATCTAAGGGGGACCAGGCAGGTACTGGAAATGGCAGGAAGTCTTCAAAGCAAGTACGCCTACCACCAGTGGCTGGAACTGTTACGAAGAATCGACCTTACGGCCAGGTACAAGGAACTTTTCATGCTTCCGGACAGTGATCTGGAAAAATTCTGTGCCAAGGCGGGCATAGAATGTTTTCCAGGCAGAATAAGGGCCTATGTAGCCAGGTGTTCTGCCATAATCATGGGTGATGAAAAGAGAAACCACGGGTTCCAGGAGACATTGAAGAAAAAGGCCGCAGAAGCCCTTAAAAACCCTCTACATGGCAGCGTAAAGTGCTTTGAAAATAGTAAGACCATGGATGGACTCCTGACAGAAGACGTGTTAAACAAGGTCTCAAATCCGCAGAAATCCTCTGGCGTAAGAAAATCGGCTTCCTACCTGGAACAGCGTATACAGAGAAGCAAGCAGGCCGGGAAGTACTAACAGGAGAATAATTCATGCCCATCGGTGGCTTCGTGGTAAACCTCCATCCAGATAAGATCCCGGAAGGCCTTGCCAGGCTTGAAATGATGGAAGGCCTTGAAATTCACGGCTCTGACGAAAAGGGAAACGTTGTTGTCGTCCTTGAATCACAGACATCGGAGCAGATGGAGGAAATGGTAAAGGATATAATGGCTGTGGAGCAGGTCCTAAGTGTAGGTCTAACCTATTTCAATGCTGAAGATGAAGTCGAAAAGATCAAGGCGGGCACATACGTCCCAGAAAGGTCCTTTGGCAGAAAACCGCTTCACTAGAAGAGCGCTTTTAAAGGCCATTGCAGCTGGCGCAGCAGTGGCAGTCATGGGCCCTGCTCCAGGCAGGGCGCTTTCATCTCCCGTTACCACAAACATACTGCGGCCGCCAGGGGCAGTGCCTGAAGAAATATTTCCTGCCAAGTGCATCCGCTGCGGCCGGTGCGTAGAGGTATGCCCCTACGGCTCCATCAGGCCTCCGGATGTAAGGGACGGAATTTTTGCCGGAACCCCCCTCATAGATGTAACCAAGATTCCATGCTACCTTTGCATGAAATGCGTGGAAGTATGCCCCACCGGAACCCTTTCCAGGATTTCTCAAAAGGAGACCCGCATGGGCCTTGCGGTGATCGATAAGCACTCCTGCGTCACATGGAATCAGGAACTGGCCCTTTGCCGCACGTGCTACAATGTTTGCCCCTTCAAGGAAAAGGCCATAAAGCTCGACCAGCTGCGCCCTGTGGTGATTGAAGATTTCTGCACCGGTTGCGGCATATGTACCCACGGCTGCCCCATAACCGTAAAAAGCGGCAGAAAGGCCATAAACATCCAGCCTATCTATGCATTCAAACCTGTTAAGTGGTAGTTGAGGGCATGAGCCGAAAACCCGGGAAAACCCGTTACAATATCCTGAGACTCTTCATGCTGACCTGCGCATTCGGCCTTATCCTTGCCGTGCCCTTTATGAACAAGCATTTTCATTTCAGCTTCATACAGGGCTGGTTTCAGAGCCTGAGCATCGGAAACCTCTGGTTCGTCTCACCCCTTGAGGGGCTCGAAAGCATCCTGACATCTAAAAAGATCTACGGTCCCCTTCTGGTGGGGATGCTTGGTCCCATACTTCTGGCAGTGTTGCTCGGGCGCGTATTCTGCAGCTGGATATGTCCAGTGAGTTTTTTTTCAGAGGTGCTGGACAGGCTGTTAAGGCTTTTTACCAGAAAGAAATTCAGGAAGGAGTCTTCTCCGCTGCCAAGACGCACGTTGTGGTTTGCCCTACTTGGCGAGATACTGCTGACCCTAATGATAGGTGCGCCGATATTTGTCTTCCTGTCCCCCCCTGGCCTTATTGGAAGAGAAATCATGATGGCGACTCTTTTCAATACCCTGGCAGTTGAAGGCATGGTAGTCGTCTTGGTACTTGCGCTTCATCTTTTTTCAAGACGCCTTTTCTGCCGCTATCTATGCCCACTGGGAGCACTCATCGCAGTTTTGGGCTCAAAGCGAAGGCTTGTTGTAAACGTGGATGGGGAAAGATGTATTGATTGCGGCCTTTGCAAGAGGGCCTGCCCCCTGGGCCTTGACCCTGCTAAAAAGGAAAGCCTTTCCGCCTACTGCTGGAACTGCGGTGAATGTGTTGATATCTGCAAAGCAAGCGCCCTGGAGTTCAAGTGGAGGCCTTTTAAGATTGAAACACAACCTGCATGTGCAGACGGGTCAAGCCGAG
>JALVJO010000076.1:0-4947 GCA_027028245.1 Deltaproteobacteria bacterium | reverse complement strand
GCAGCAGGAAGATCCACTCCTGCTGCCCCCTCGGTCAGGTATTCCGGCAAGGAAAGGCCCTGGAAATGGGCCAGCTTAAGAACGGGAACTCTCAGGCCTGTGCCAGCTTTTTCCTGCATGCCTCTATCTCTTTTTCCTTGCACGGTCCCACAATGGCTGCTGCCATGCCGTCCTTGAGAAGCCTGGAAGCGCATTCCATGATATCCCGGGCAGTTACGGATTCTATCTCCTCCACCACTTCTTCGTAGGGTATGTACTGCCCAAGGTCTATCTCGTTTCTGGCAATCCGCGACATCCTGGCATCGGTATTTTCTGATGAAAGCAGAAGCCCGCCCTTGACATTGTCCTTGGCAGCCTGGATTTCCGCCTCTTCCACAGGCTCAAGGGCCATTTTCTCCATCTCCTTTTTGATTATGGAGACAGCCTCCAGGGTATTTTCAGGCGCAACGCCTGCATAGACCCCCAGGAGGCCCGAATCATGGAGGCTTGAGACGAATGAATACACGGCATAGGCAAGCCCGCGCTTTTCCCTCACCTCCTGGAACAGCCTTGAACTCATTGAGCCGCCGAGTATCACGTTCATCAGAAGGATCTTGTAACGGTCAGGATCCGTTGAGGAAGGCCCGGGAAGCCCTATGAGAATATGGGTCTGCTCCAGGTCCTTTTTCTTGAAGAATATTTCGAAATTGGGTACCGGCGCGGTCCTGGCAGGAAGATGATTACCGTTTCCAAGACAGGAAAAAAGCCCCTGAACCCTGGAGCACAGGTCTTCGTGATCGATATTGCCTGATGCCGAAATGAGCACCTTCTTTCCGGTATAGAACTCCTTCATGTGGGTCTTCAGGGTCTCGGAGGAAATCCTGGCCACCGTATCGGGCCGGCCCAGTATGGAACGCTCTACCGGGTTTCCCTTCCAGAAATTTGCGTTGAAGAGCTCATGCACAAGTTCGTCAGGTGAATCCTCAACCATGCTGATTTCCTGAAGAATCACCTGCCGTTCACGCTCCACTTCCTGAGGATCAAATACTGAATTGAGGAAGATATCAGAGAGGAGATCCATTATGATATCAAGGTGTGCATCCAGCACCTTGGCGTGAAAGCAGGTGGTTTCCTTGGATGTAAAGGCATTGGAAAAGCCTCCGAGACGGTCAAAGGTCTTGGCGATATCAAGGGCACTGCGGTTTTCCGTGCCCTTGAAAATCATGTGTTCTATGAAATGCGACACCCCTGACAAATGACTCGGCTCGTCCCTTGAGCCGGCAGTTACCCAGACCCCTATGGAAACTGCACGGCTTCCGGGCACCTTTTCCGTGAGCACTCTGATGCCGTTGGGCAGTACGGTCTTCTGGAAGGAATTTTCCTTCACCATGGCAGGCCTCCTTTTACAAGAGTGCTTTTCTGCTGAGTTTAACCCTGTGCTGGTCGTCTATCCCTATTACCTTGACCTTTATACGGTCTCCTTCCTTGAGTTCATCGCGCACGTTTTTTACCCGGTAGTTGGCTATCTGCGATATATGCAACAGCCCGTCGGTGCCGGGAAGTATTTCTACAAAGGCACCAAAGTCAACTATTCTCTTGACCACACCCTCATATACCTCTCCGACCTCTGGCTCCTTTGTGATCTTTTCTATCTCCTTTATGGCCTTTTCTGCAGCCTCTGGAGAGCTGCTGAAGACATGGACCTCACCGGTATCCTCTATGTCTATCTTGGCTCCGGTGCTTGCCACCAGGGCCTTGATGGTCTTGCCCCCTGGACCTATTACGTCCTTTATCTTCTCCGGATTAATGGTAATACTGGTCAGTCTCGGCGCATATGGAGAAAATTCCTTCCTGGGAGAAGAAATCTTTTCCTGCATCTTGGAAAGGATGTGTTCCCTTCCCTCTCTTGCCTGGGCAAGGGCCCTTGAGAGGATTTCCCTGGATATTCCCGTAACCTTTATATCCATTTGAAGGGCAGTTATGCCCTCCTGGGTGCCTGCAACCTTGAAATCCATATCCCCCAGATGGTCTTCATCGCCCAGGATATCGGACAGGATCACTGATTTTCCAGATTCCTCGTCCATTATAAGGCCCATGGCAATGCCTGCCACCACGTCCCTTATGGGTATGCCCGCATCCATCATTGCCATGCAGCCCCCGCATACCGTTGCCATGGATGAAGAACCGTTGGATTCAAGCACTTCTGAAACCACCCGGATGGTGTAAAGAAAATCCTCTGGCGGCGGGGCCACTGCCGCAAGCGCCCTTTCTGCCAGGGCCCCGTGGCCTATATCCCGCCTTGCCGGCCCCCGAAGCGGCCTTACCTCGCCAACGCTGAAGGGCGTAAAGTTGTAATGCAGGATAAAATGCTTGAATTCCTGGCCGGCAGGAGACTCTATCCTCTGTTCGTCTTCACTGCTTCCAAGTGTTGCAACGGCCAGGACCTGGGTCTCCCCCCTGGTAAATACAGCTGAGCCGTGTGTCCTGGGAAGCACCCCGACTTCGCATGTAATGGGACGCACCTCCTTGAAGCCGCGCCCATCAATCCTCACCTCTTCCTGGAGAATGCGATTTCTGACAATTTCCTTTTCAAGGTCCTTTAGTGCCCCTTCAATCTGTGACTGGGCATCGGGCCATACCCCGAGCAGTTCTTCCAGGACCTTTTCCTTCAAGACCTTCTTGGCCCTGGTCCGCTCAACCTTTCCGGGGATACCCAGCACGGCCTTAAGCTCTTGGTAGGAAACCTCCCTGACCTTGTCTTCCAATTCCCTGTTCTTTTCCAGCGGCGGGACAGTGAATTTTTCCTTTCCGGCCTTTTCCCTGAGTTCCTCCTGCATGCTGATCAGGGGCTGAATTGCCTCCTGGGCGAAGAATATCGCCTCCAGCACCTCTTCCTCAGGGACAATGGAGGCACAGCCTTCCACCATGACTACAGCATCCCTGGAACCTGCCACTATCAGGTTTAGATCAGACTCCATCAACTGCGACCTGGTGGGATTTACGATGAATTCATCTCCCACATGCCCTATCCTGACTCCGGCTATGGGGCCTGCAAAGGGGATATCAGATACCATGAGAGCTGCAGAAGCAGCAGTTATGGCAATCACATCTGCGTCTATATCAGGATCTACCGAAAGAGCAGATACAATGATCTGGGTGTCGTAAAAATAGCCCTCGGGGAACAGGGGCCTGAGCGGCCTGTCTATGAACCTGGAGGTGAGGGTTTCCTTTTCGCTGGGCCTGCCTATCTCCCTTCTGAAATAGTTGCCGGGTATGCGCCCGGAACTGTAGTACATCTCCTGATAGTCCACCATCAGAGGCAGAAAGTCTGCCCCCTCCCTGGGCTTGCCGGATGTGACCGCTGTGGCAAGCACCACTGTGTCACCCTGACTTGCAAGCACGGCACCATTGGCCTGTTTTGCAAGGCGCCCTGTCTCCATCACGTAGGGAAGATCGTTAAGTTGAATTTCTAATCTCGTAATTGCCATTCAATTTCGTCCTTATCTTGTATGTTATTTTCTTAATCCGAGTTCCTGGATGAGTCTTCTGTAACGTCCAACATCCCGCCTTTTGAGATAGTCAAGAAGCCTGCGCCTCTGTCCCACGAGTTTCAGCAGCCCTCTCCTGGATGAGTGATCCTTTTTGTGGATCTTGAAATGTTCTGTCAGGTCCTTGATCCTGGTGGTCAAAATGGCAATCTGTACCTCAGGGGAACCAGTATCCCCGCTGTGCGTCTTGAAACGATCAATGATTTCTCTTTTGCGTACAGGGTCTAAAGCCACAACTTTCTTCCTCCTTGTCTTTTAAGATGTCTGTTTTTTTTATTTTCTTTTTCATCTGCCCTTCCTGCTTTTACGTGGGCAAAAAATCAGTTGGGGTTCCATACCCGCAATATTTGAATCCTTTCTTCATCCCTTGAAATATCAGGCCATCTGGCCATGCATACCAGTCTTTCTTTCCCCTGTTCCGACACTGCCATAATACGCAGATAGCGTGAATCCAAGGTTTGAAACCCTGGAATCTGCTGTTCAAGGCATCTCAGGGCCTTCTCAAGGGACATGCCCTGCCCGTACTGGATGGACTCGGCCTGCTCCGTGTCCACAACGATGGCAGGTATGTGGGAAAGCACCAGTTCCACAGGCATGACCCACGACCTTAGCTCCGACGGCTTAAATGCCCTGAGAAAATCATCCAGGGAAACCGCCCTGTCCACAGACAACCATCCGCTCCTTGTACGCCTCAGGCTCGAAAGGCAGGCACCGCATCCGAGTAAACCGCCCAGTTCATGGGCAAGGGACCTGATATATGTCCCCTTGGAGCAATCGATGGTAAATTCCAGCACCGGCGGTTCAAAGGAATCAACACTGAAACGATAAACCTCTATGGCCCTGGGCTGTTTTTCGATCCTGATTCCCTGCCTGGCCAGCTTGTAAAGGGGCCTTCCCTTGTGCTTGGCGGCGGAAAATGGGGGTGGAGACTGCATCAAAGGCCCAGATAACCTTGCTGCCTCCTTCTGGATACGCTCTAATGTCAAATTTTCAGGAACGGGAGATTCCCGCAGGACATTTCCCGTGAGATCGTAGGTATCTGTCTCCATGCCCAGGGTAATGGTGCCCTGGTAGGTCTTTGCGGCATCTGTCATAAATCTTGCCATCCTGGTGGCCCGGCCGAGGCAGATGGTCAAAAGGCCTGTGGCCATGGGGTCCAGTGTACCTGTATGGCCGGCCTTTTTTATCCCGGTCTTTTTCCTGACCCTGTGGACGGCCTGAAATGACGATACCCCTCCTGGCTTATCTATGAGGATCACACCGGCGTTCATGGTGCCTTCTCCATGATGTATTTACCTGCAAGGGCCAGCACTTCCTCCTTGACCTTCCATGGGTCTCCGGTGGTTTTGAAGCCTGCAGCATTGAAATGGCCGCCTCCCCCGAACCTTCCAGCCAGTTCAGCTACATTGACAAAATGTTT
>JALVJO010000075.1 GCA_027028245.1 Deltaproteobacteria bacterium | reverse complement strand
TTACAGGTTCACAATGAATCAATATTTTGCCCTGAGTGCAGATTTTCAATGGATTGGAAATGCCGGGGGCGATTCCAGAAGGGATGATATTTATATCTGGGGCTTAAGGAGCCAGATTGACTTTTAATCTACGAAACGCGAGCGATCTTATAAACCAGACAGGAGAAAGAAATGGCGCATGCCCGCACTACCATAACAGGTGGAAGGAAGCAACATAACAGAACAGATATCATGAGTGCCCAGTCTGTACTGGATTCAGTCAGGGATTCACTGGATCATGTACAGGCCCTGGCAAGTTCTGCCAAACACGCAATGTCTGAGTACATACAGGTACAGAAAATGGCCTCCATGGAAAGGCTGGCTTCAGGTGTGGCTCATGACATGAATAACTGCTTAATGGTAGCAGCTGCTGAAACCAAACTGCTCATGAACCACTGCAAACATAACGAAATGATGCTTGATCGACTGGGCAGGATCCAGAAGGTTCTCGACGATATGGAGTCACTGGTGGAAAATCTGCACCAGCTGGGTCCTGAGGATTTTCCGGCAGATCTTCTGCCAAGGGAGCTGTCATTGGAAGTGAGCAGGGTAATAGATGCCATGTCCTCGTCTTTGAGGCAGGATATAAGGCTTCATCACTCCTTGAACGGTGCTCCTTTGCCAGTCAGGCTTTGCCAGGGAGATATCTGGAGGATATTAAGCAACCTGCTTACCAATGCCCAGGAGGCAATGCCTGATGGCGGCGACCTTCTCGTGGGAACATTTCAAAGAAGGGTCGACAGCCAGTACTGCAGGAAACATGGCAATGCAAGAAAGGGTGCCTTCGCGGTGGTGTACGTGGAGGATCATGGCGAGGGCATGTCCCAGGAGATCCTGGACAGGATCTTTGATCCCCTGTTTACAACCAAATCCGAAGACCAGAGAAATGGAAAACACGGGTGGGGCCTTGCTGTTGTATATGCCCTGGTAAACAGGCGCGGAGGCTGGATAGACGTAACCAGCAAAATTGGACAGGGAACCAGGTTCGAGGTCTTCCTTCCGCTTTTCACTCAGGAAAAATGAAAACACAAGTAAACACTGCAGAACCTGCTGTTAAGCACTTTATTCCAGGGCGAATAAGGTGCACAAGATTGAAGAATTGCGACAACAATGAGGAATATGATCGCGAGTCAGTTCGTCCCTCCCTTCCTCACCATCCCGCAGGTGTAGTGGATTGGATGGCCGCTCGATCCGGCGCATCTCGTCCGGCAGGGGGTAAGAAAGCCCCCGAGCCTGCACCATTAGCAGCAGTCTCTACCGCTCAGTCAGGGAAACTGAGCCTTCTCATCCTTCCCCGCTTGGCAAAGGGCCGTGGATTTCAGGGGGCCAGCGGCGGACAGCGCCTGTTTCCGGGTCACGGTCGCTGTACCCGGTCCATCGCCAGGCATCCCTTGTGGCAAAGATGAAGACATTTTTCCGTTCATCAACCACTGCGCTGTTGTGCTCGGGCAGATGGTAATGGGTAGAAAGGAGTGAGCCTGTGTCTGCATCCCAGATGCGAAGGGTTTTGTCCTCTGAAGCCGATACAATACGCGTTCCGTCCGGGCTCCATGCACAACCTGTGATCCAGTCTGAATGACCGGTAAAATTTCCGGGTTTTGCCGATTCTTCAGGGCAGGGAAGGCCCGGTGGGGGAGCAGGCAGAAAGGTTGAGGCCGCGTTTCGAAGGGTATCAGGAACAGGAGAAGGCCAGGAGACATCTTCGAGATAACAGAGCACCCACTGGCTCTTTTCAAGGTTTGTCTCCTTCCAGTTGCCCTTTGTTACCTTAGAGAGCCTCCAGGTGGTGCCTAAAAGATCGGCCCCTTGCCAGTTGCAGCCTTCGGCCTTTACCTTATGTAGTTCCGCAAGCCTTAAAGACATGCCCGCGCAATCGGACTCAGAAATATCTACGCCACAGATCACAGACCTTTCCAAGCTGGCATTTCCAAATCTCGTGCATCTGAGGTCAAGCCGTGGGGATTTGGCATCTCCAATGTGCCAAGTCTTTAAATCTGCCCCCTGTAGATCAATGGTTTCAGGCCTGCGGAAGGGATAGTTTTTTTCATTAGCGAGGAGCATATACTTGAAAGCGGTCTCGCTTGCCCCTGGCTGATATTTGCTCAAGAGCAGGTCCAGGGTTTTGAGCGCGGTTTTCCGTTCTTGAGGCTCGGCCTCTTCGAGAATCTGCCCCAGAAAGTCAAGGGTCTCTCTAGAAGGGGGCTTCATCTTCCATTGCTCAGGTTTATTTTCACAAAGGGCATGGAACAGGTAGCGGGCCAGGAAGAACTCCATGAGCGAGGTGTGGGCAAAATAGAAGTTTGAGCCGCCGGCTTCATCCCTTCGGATCAGAAAGGTTGCGGTGCGTAGGTCCTCCTCGAGCTGGTCTGGGTGAAGACCCTGGTAGCGAAAGCATAGGGCAGGCTGCTCAGAAAGCCAACTATGGAGCCAGCTCTCGATCTTTTCAGCCGAAAGGTAACCGCCGCCCCTTTTCCAGAGGAAGGCGGCCAGGTGTGCGGCAAGGTGCATTTTGTGATGGGGCAGGATGTGGTGTTTGCCCGCATCCCGCTCAAGCCAGCGCCGTACCATTTTGCGGTAAAGGGTCACTCCGTAAACCCTCCTGCCCTGGAGCCTCTCCTTTTCGATTTCCGGTATGAACTCGCCTACAAGTTTTAGGGTAAAGGGCCTTTGGGCAAGGTCCTTCAGGTTGTGCACTGAGCGCAGGGTTTCCATGAGCCGCTCCTGGTCCATTTCGGGCAAGACCGCCTTTAGGTATTGCCTGATCTGCTCTTCTGTGAGGGGAAGAAGCACGATGGCCCGGTAGGATGAAGCCTGGTAGGCCCCGCGCTCCTGGCCGGTAAAGTGGTTCTGCTGGTCCCTGAGGGTGCGGAAATAATGGGTGCGGCAGGAGATGATCATCTTGAGAGGAGGGCCAGGAGAGTCTTCCTCGCTTCTTTGCGCCTCAAAATCCGCAAGCATCTTCAAGAGGGTGTTGGTAAAGTTCTAGCCGTCAGATTCGCTTAGCTTTACCAGGGCCTCGTCAAGCCCGTCAAAGATGACCACTGCGTCTTCTTCTATCCACTTATACACGTGATCAATGGTATAGTTGTTCAGGTCCCCGTTGATCCAGCCCCTTCGCATGCACTCTTCCAGGATTTCCTTAAGGCCTGGCACCTGCTTGTCAAGCCCCGTAACCAGGCGGAGGTCAAAGTAGAGGGGGATGGGCACCCGTTCTCCCTTTTCATGTCTTTCATAGAGCATCTTTGTGAACCGCTGGCAGATTACGGTCTTGCCCATGCCGTATTCACCGAGAAGGGCGTAAAGGGGAGGCGCGTCCTCGTCACTGACCCACTTTAAAAGGTCTTCAATCACTTCCACGCCTTTGCTGTCTGTGCTTAAGGTCTTTAGATCCTTTTCCATAGAGGCCCGGTAACCGCATATATCGGGGATTAGTGCCTCCCTTTCGATATCTTTCATGTCCCTTAGCCCCATGTCATCGGCTGGAGGCATTGAGCGAGAGGGCAAAACTTCTCCTTCCCCGCTTGCCTGTTGGTAGAGGTCCATTTTTGTTAGCACGTGATGGACCACGTACGCGGCGTTTTCAGCGGCAAGCCTCTGGTCTCTTTCTTTGGAAGGGTTGTTCTTGTTGCCGTCTCCCCAATCTGAAATGGCCTTTACGATGATCCAGTCCGCCTTCCCGTCTGCGGCATGATAAATACCCAGGGCCTCCATTTCTCCGCCAATGGCCTCTGGCTCAAGCTTAAGGAGACTGTTACGGTAATCAAGGTCATCAACAAGCTTATTTCCGGATAGGACGCAGCCAAAATGGACCTTTGGCCACTTGAGATCCTGGTTGGTGGCGCGCATGGTCTGATCTGCATAGAGAAAGGCATTATACAAGGTCCGCGAGGTAGGGGGCGTAGCTCCACGGGGGATAATGCGTCCTTCTGGCCCTACGCGTTGGAGCTCATAATCCCGTACGCTTTTGGCCACAAGGACGTCTCCAATTTGCTGTTTCTGGGGATTTACGCCAAAGGCAATACCTACGCCAATGACCGCCCTTGGATGCCAGTGCCTTATGGCCTCGGAAACGGCCCTCTGGGCCTCTCCTATTCCTTGGGGGCTGATCCGGTGCACAATCTTTAGCGAACCAAATGTTCCAAGGTCGTTATAGAAAATCTCCTCCTTTTTAAGTTTATCCGGTGTGCCATCAGGGTGGAACTGCCTTATTACGGCCTCGGTTTCGTATTCGTTACAGGTCAAAAGAACTACAACAGGCTGGGGCCCGGTTACCCGGCCCCTTTGTCCCTCTATCATTTGTCCTTCAGGAATGGCGCGAAGGACCTCGTCGTTTATCCTAGGGGCCTCTAAAGGCCCTTCAAACCAGACCCAACGGTTGGCCGCGCTCCCTTTCTTGGTGGTGGAAATCTCGGCCCGTAACTCTATCCCCTGTCTTTCGGCAGCTTCGTTGATCCTGTCAAGAAGGCGCGAAAGGGCCTTGTTGGCAGCCGCAGGGGTGTTCAGAGGGAAAAGGTTTTCATGGATTTTTTTACATTTATGAGGTGGTCTTCCTCTGCCAGGTCCAGGAGTTCTTCCGAGCGTTTTCGATCTTTGGGAGGCAAATCAAGCTTTTTTAGGAGGTTTCTGACAAAGTAGGGAGGGAGTATGTCCATGGCAGGCTCCTTAATTGAAGGGTGTTGAATATTCCTCACACTCGGGGAAAAGTTTTGTCAAGCTTGATTTTGTCCGAATTGTCCGAATAAATCTGAAAAAAACAGCCGAGCAGGAAGCATGAAGGCATGCCAGGAAATCTGATATTTCACGTCCTGTTCAACAATCCTGGAGCTTATAAGGCATAGATCTTGTTTCGGGATCAATATTACCGTTGTCTCAGTAAGTTGTACGCAGACTGCGGCC
>JALVJO010000074.1 GCA_027028245.1 Deltaproteobacteria bacterium | reverse complement strand
GGGTTCAAAACCGAAACAATTCCCGTAAATACCTTTAGATAATGAAATCCTGCAAGATCAGCATACACAGATTTGTTCTCCTGATTTTTTCTGCATGTAAATCATCTGGGGGATAAAAGTCAAAAACCTCTTTTTCATGCAGGAAGCCTTATGATAAATCTGGCCCCTCCCTCGGGTGTATTTTCTGCACTGATCTGGCCTCCAAGACCTTCAACAAGTCTTCTCACCTGCCAAAGGCCTATTCCGGTTCCGCCTCTTTTGGTAGTGGCAAATGGTTCAAACAGGCCGCTTGGCAGTAGCTTTTCCGGTATGCCGGGCCCATTGTCCGTAACAGCAATGTTTACAAATCTGTTAGAACCTCTTGTATCCCGGCTTATATGAACATGAACCCTGACTTTCTGAGAACCGGCTGCCTCCAAGCTGTTCAGGAACAGGTTTTCCAATATGGAAGAAAGTACAGCTGGATCTGTATGCACCATTATGGCGCTTTCCTGCGAGGAAACCCCTGCCTCAAGTCCTGGAAGACGCCTTTTAATACTGGAGACCAATTCCTTTATGGCTACAACAAGCTCAACTTGCTGCATCTTAGGGCTGGTATTTCCATTTATCCCCTTAAGGCGGATCCTGACCTTGTCCATGCGTTTAAGGGCATCTTCCATTGCCTTGAGCATATCCTTCTGGAATTCTGGATCATCCATGTGATCACTGGCATTTTCCAAAACAAGCTTGAGCATGGCAGATGCATTCTTTATATCATGGAGCACAAAGGCAGACAGCCTGTTCCAGGCAAGCATCTGCCTGTTTTCAGCAAGCTCTCCGGCCATCCTTGCGGCAAGAATCGCAGAAGCTGCCTGGCTACAGATGGCATCGAGAAGATCAAAATCATCCCTGCCGTATTTTTTGCCAGTAAGCTCAGGTCCTATTCCCAAAAGACCTAGAAGCCTTCCGCCAACCAAGAGCGGGTAAAGCAGGACAATCCCCTTCATTTTCATCAAATCAGCCACTGGCTGCTGGTGAAAATCGTCTGATTCAGCCAAATAAATCCGCCCCTTCTCTATTAAAAGCTCTTTGGTATCCGGGTTGATTTCAAGTGTTTCCTCGTTCTGTCTCATAGTGTTTTTCCCGAGTTCTTTTTCCCTGACCAGCCGCCGAAATCTCAAGCTATCCCCTTCTGAAAGCCAGATGAAGAGTCTGTCCACGTAAAGACTGTCTTCAAGTACTATTCTCAGTGCTTCCGCTATCTCCTCCTCGCTCATAAGCCCCTGGACTGCCTGGGAAAAGGCCAGCCATTCGTCCCTGTATTCGTACTTGTTAACGTAAAAGTGGGTTGCAATGAAGTTTTGAACCTGCCTTCTTTTTTGGTCTGAAAGCACCAGCAAAGCAGCAAGTATACCGCCGGCTGAAACTGCAAGACCCTTTAAGACGAAGGAAAGTTCCCAGCCGAAAAGCCGCATTGCCAGGGAAACAAGGCCGACTCCCAGAAGGTAGACGCCGAAAAAAAGCGGGGCCACCGAGTGAAACACCACCTGTCTTGAGATGAATATCCTCCTGTTAAGAAGGCGGTGACG
>JALVJO010000073.1 GCA_027028245.1 Deltaproteobacteria bacterium | reverse complement strand
AATTGTCGCTGATCATCCTTGACCATGAGGTATATTATTCACCGCTAAGATGCGTGTCCATAGCCTCTCTTAAAGTAAAGATCTCACAACTCCGATAGCTTTTAACAGACGGAACAATAAAAAAGGAGGCTTCTAAAATGAGTGCCAGAACAATCGAAAAATTTTCATCCATCAGGACAGGTAGTTGGCTTGCGATATTAATCTTTCTTGTTGTAGTCCCATTTTCCCTGGTCCATGCTTCGCAGGGTGTAACATCTGACTCCATCTTGCTTTGTGCCTCAAATGCTCAGAGTGGCCCTGCCAAGTTTCTCGGAAAAGAATACACAAAGGGTTTTAAGGCGGTATTTTCCCAGGTCAACAAAAACGGGGGCATTAACGGCAGAAAAATAGAACTGAATGTGCTGGATGATGGTTACGAGCCTGACAGGGCCATTGAAAACACCAAGAAGTTTGTGAACTCTGGCTGCTTTTTACTTACAGGTTACGTGGGGACTCCAACCTCCAAGGCGGCTCTCCCGGTAGCGGAAAAGGCTGGTCTGCCCTACTTCTTTCCCTTTACCGGTGCAGAATTTCTAAGAAATCCGGTTCGGCCCTTGGTCTTTAACCTCAGGGCCTCATACTTCATGGAGACAGAAGAGATGGTCCATTACCTTGCAGATGTGAAGGGGCTGAAGAAGATAGCCATCTTCTATCAGGATGATTCATATGGCCGTGCAGGGCTTAAGGGCTTTAAAAAGGCCATGGAACAGAGGAGACTCAAAATAGCGGGTGAGGCCACGTATCCCAGAAACACTGTTGCTGTGAGCAAGGCCGTTATAACCATGCGCACAATAAGGCCTGATGCAGTGGTAATGATCGGGGCATATAAGCCATGTGCTGCCTTTATCAAGAAGGCAAAAAAGGTGGGACTGACTAATACCCGCTTCATAAATATATCCTTTGTGGGAAGCAAGGCGCTCCTCAAGGAACTCGGACCAGATGGCGAGGGTGTACTGGTAACACAGGTGGTTCCCCTTCCCTGGGATAACTCTCTTCCAGGTGTAAAAGATTATGCACAGACTATGAAGGCAGCCTATCCGGGCTTCGAACCCGGTTTTGTCAGTCTTGAGGGTTACCTTGCTGCAAAGACCCTGGTTCAGGTTTTGAAGAATGCAGCCAAGGAACCTACAAGGAAATCAGTTTTAGCCGCGGCTGATAACCTTCGGAATTTCGACCTTGGTATAAATGAGCCCATCTCCTTTTCACCAACAGACCACCAGGGCATGGAAAAGGTCTATCTCACTGTGATAAAGGATGGAAAATTCCAGCAGGTCAACTATTGAACAGGAGCATAAAAATGGGACAGATATTTAGCCGAATAAAGATATCATGGCTTGTAGCAGCCACCTTCGTATTCGGGATAACGGCTCTCGCCATTATTTGCCTGTTGTCCTACCTGAACATGAAAGATGGACTTAAGGGCTTTGACCAGGTGGCATCTCTCGTGGTTTCGCAAAATCAGGACGCGGGCCAGGACACGGACACTTCTGCCATCCTTGCTCTTGAACGTGTCAAGGCAGATATCTTCTCACTCTATGGTGCCAACAAACCTCAACTTATAACAAAGTATAAAGAAAAGGCAGGGAACGATCTTGATACCATAGAACCCATTCCTGGGGCAAAATCAGTTATACCTGGCATACGACAGTTTATAGAGAAGGCCTCCGAGGTGAACATTGGAATACTTGATGACAGAAAAAGATGGAAGGTAAAGACGAAAGACATCCTTCAACAATATGCGCAGGTACGTAAAAACATACTGGAGACAGTGGATGAGGCCGAACTCAATCTTATAATGGATGGAGATGCCATTACCAGCTCGTCCACCCCTGAAGATGTAAAGAAAAAGACAGACAAGCTCATTAACGTGGATTACAGGGTCGTTTCCACCCTCAAGGATATTCTTGGCCATTTCCAGGATTTTCTTCTCATAAGGGCGGAGCTTGGTTCTGTTGACGAGGCGGAATACATGGAGCCCTTGAAGGAGCAGTTCAAGGCCACCTCGTACAAGATTGCCCAGCTTGCTGGAAGCCTTAAGGGCTTACCTATTGAAAATAAAACTCAAACGTCCATAAAACAGGCCCTGGATTCCATGAAACAGGGTGTTTCCACCATGTTCAGCCTGAGACAGGACATACTGGCTAAAAAGGCCGAGAAGAACAAACTGGTGAATCAATTGGCTGGCTTGTCCCACCAACTCGATAAGATTGCTGTTGATCTTTCTGGAGCAATCACGTCAGAGATTTCTGCCATAGCAAAACAACAGAAGGACCGGCTCGACAGCAGGCTTAAAATCATGGGAATAATACTGGCTGTTAGCGTATTTTTGTGCCTGTTCATTGGAGTATCTCTGACACGCTTCCTTGCAAAACGGTTTGAAGCGGTTGCACATCTCCTTAACAGCCTCTTTGACAGGATCTCCAGCGGAAATTTCAACTTCAGTGACCTTGAAAGGCTCAAGGGAAACGATGAGCTTGCGCATATCCAAAACCTCCTTTTTGAGACAGTGGTCAAGGTTGGAAAAATCCTGAAGGAGGTTTCCAAGAGTTCCAGACAGGTCTTTGATAAGACCACCAAACTGGATAAGGCTGCCAACAGCATGGCCATCTCAGCCGGCAAGGCAGAAGAGGTTGCAGTGGACATCCAGTCCCTTGCCGAGGTGGCAAACGAGTATGTCACAAGGGTGACTTCCTCTATAGAAGAGGTTAACAGTGCCATTGACCAGGTAGTTAATCACGTCAGCTCCTCCAGTGCGGATGCAGCAGAAGCCGAGGCAAACTTAGCGGACGTAAAGAGTGCGGTAAACGAGCTTGTGACATCTTCCCAGAAGATTGGAGAGATTACCAGCCTTATCGGTTCCATTGCCGAACAGACCAACCTCTTGGCCCTTAACGCAACCATAGAGGCCGCCAGGGCTGGAGAGGCCGGTAAGGGTTTCGCTGTTGTGGCCAACGAGGTCAAGGAACTTGCAAAAGAAACAGGTGGCTCAGTGGAGGAAATTGAGAAGATAGTATCTGAAATCCAGGACGGTGTTAGTCGGGTAAGCACCACCATAGACCATGCATCCACCACAATTGCCACTATTTCGCAGGAATCCGCCAAGGTAGAAAATAGCATAGAAGAAGAAAGAAATGCTATTCATGAAATCACAACCCAGGCAGAAGAGACCAAGCACGAAACAGAGGCTATTGTGGAAAAGATAAAGGAAATCGTAGATGCCTCACAGACCACCTCCACCCTTGCAAAAGAGGTAAAGAGTGTATCTGAAAATCTACAGAGTGTAGGGGCAAGGCTGAGAGAAGCTTTGTCGCGATTCAGACTTGGTGTAAAAAGAGATGCCGATATAGCGGCATAGTCAGAAGAATTGAAAAGACCTAATATTCCATTAGTCCTGGAAGCCGGGTCACGAGCCCAGGGAAGATGATCAGAAGGAGATGCAGGTCACAAAGGCGGGGATAAAGTAATTCACAGCCTTAAAGATACTGTCTCCAGGGGGATATCCCTTGCAACTACAAAGGTGTTTATCCCCACTGGAGGCGTTATGGCCTCATGGGCACAGCTGGTTGGCAGCCATTATGCATAGAATCAACCTGTAATGGTCAAGTAAAAATGGACACCTTTTTTCAAGCAGCTTGTTTCATGTGTTCACGTTCAAAATCCATAGGGCTCATGTAATCAATGGTCGAATGTCTGCGATATGCATTGTAAAAGGTGATGTAATCCAACACCTCCGACCTCGCAGCGCCTCTGGTTCTAAACAGGGTGTCCATTTCAATTAAACCACAACACTTTTTTTATGGTGGCCATTTTGAGCAAGTCCAATACCTGAAGAGCAAATGACCGAGTATATGAATGTTTGCCCAGCATGAAAGAAAGCTGAGGCCACCAGATACGTTTACACCTCAGACATTGTAACCTGTGAAACAATAGATCCAGCAAGTATCTTTTACGACCAATAGGAGACAGCAGGAACTGTCTCCACTTACTACCTTTGAAAATGATATCAGTCGTCCCGCAGTCTGGGCAGGGTATATCCTTGGTGACCATTTCTGCCTCAAAGATCAAATATTCACCCTCATACCGAGTGGCCTTATACCGAATACCCTTGAGCCCAAAAGCATGGTACAATATGGACGTGGACATAGCAGAGACCTCCTTTTATTTGATGAGACTCAAATATTTTGTCTCTGTTTATGTCCACTTTCAACTCTCTCATTGAACCCAGGTACTCATATGCCGGAAGAACCAAATTGCTGACATGTGGCGCGGGACTGCTACTACTGGCCGATATATTTTGTCGCCAGCCCAGCATTTCGTGCGGCTTTTAATTGTCTTTTATCGGCAGTGACAAAAAGCTCTGCTTGCCATTCCAAAGCACAGGCAATATGCAGTGCATCTATCGCTCGTAGAACGTTGGTTTCCAATAATCTTACCGAACTTGCAATGACCGCGGGAGTCACCTGGAGTACAATTGCATCATACACGTCTTCCAATAATTGTTTTTTTATTTTTCTATAATCACTGTTCGATAAAATTTGTTCTCTTCGTCTCAGATTCAGCCCAGAAATTATTTCGGGCACCAAGATTGTACACAATGCTAACCGTGATGCTCCTTGCAAAAGTTCATCAACAACATCACTGCCGGCTTCCCAGATATATCTTTTGGCAAAGGCAGACGAATCGACAAATAGCTTCATGATTCTGATTCACGTTCTTCTAAAATGGCAGATGATAATTCGCTGCCTTGAATTTGCAGATGAATGCCTGGCCGTTTCCAGGATGGAGCTTGGTGTTTTCTGCCAGGAAAGGGAATTACTTGAGCAATGGGTCTTCCACGTCGTAAAATCACTATACTTTCGCCATTCTCTACCTGGGTAAGGTATATAGATGCCTTTTTCCGAAAATCCCTGA
>JALVJO010000072.1 GCA_027028245.1 Deltaproteobacteria bacterium | reverse complement strand
ATTCATTATATCCATATGCCCAGAAGACTTTTCCAACCCTGAACTGTTTTCTCGTAATAGGCATTAAACCCGGTATGACCCCGGATTTGTCCAGGCAATCTGATATCTCTGTTGAACTGATACGATTTCGTTTAATCGTGTCTATGATGGTGTCTTGAATGTCCATTGCTACCCCGTCTTGTTAAAGTGGATTTGAGGGAAAAAACGCAAGAGATTGGCCCCCAGGATGCCCCCTTCTTCCAGGATTTTCGGTGTGTAACCCAGTCCTGTGAGGGTATTAAGGACCCTGCCCATATCCCCTTCGGGAAAATCCGAACCTATGCAAAGCCTCTTTTCAAAGGTGTCAAGGAGAAATGCAATGTCATCACCAATTGAAGAGCGGGCAAATCTGGTAAGTGTCAGGCTGAGATCCAGGAGGACGTTTTCCAGAGGACGAATCACCTCTGAGGTGGCAAGCACCTCAAAATATCCGCCGTGTACAAGAATCAGCCTTGTTTCGTCATGTTTTGTGCAAAGTTCATGCAGAATGTCATAAAGTGGACGCCCAAGCGGTGGCATGGGGGGACGCTGTATCGTGCAGATAAGTGCGGTCAGGTTGTACCTGCCTGCGGTTTTGATTGCAGTATGCACCCCGTCTGACAGGAAGGTGGTCCCTGAAAGCCGTGGATGAATCTTGATCCCCATAAAGCCCAGGGCTGCCGCCTCTTTTACAGCCTCGGTTATGCTTTCCAAAGGCATTCTGGTATCAATTCCGCAAACCGGGATGAAACGGGAGGGATTACGGCAACATGCATCAAGGATGAGCCTGCTGTCTGAAAAGGCAGGAATGCCAGCCAGTACAGCCATGTCAACCGCATTCTTTCGCATGGACTCAAGCAGGGCAGAGAGTGACGCATCATAATCTCCGCAGAGCCATTTCCCATCTTCAGTAATATGGGTAAGTGCGTCAACAATCATGGTATGGTGTCCCGGCGCTGTCTTTATTCAAGTGTTTGGCCTGCCAGGAGTTCTTCTCCCAGTTTAATGGTAGATGCGATGCTTACCGGAACGCTGTGGTATTTGAGGATAAAGTCACGGCCCCTGCTCCCCATCTCCTCCCTGTAGTTCGGGTCATCTGCCAATCTTTCAAGGCCATCTGCCACGTCATCTGCCGTAAGTACATTTATGTTCGGTACCTGCGGTTCTCCTACATTTTTTCTATGTTCATGATCTATATAGCTGCAGACAGGTGTGGCCGTGGCCATTGCTTCAAGAAGCAGTGCCCCATGATTTCCGATTTCCGGGAATATCTGATCCAGCACCACGTCTGACATGTTGAGTTTTTCCACCAGACCCAGTTTACAACATGGAGGTAACCACCTGGTGATCTTTTCAAGCCCTTCACTCTTAACAAGCTGCTTGGCCCTCTGCCTGTCCCAGCCTCGATATGTCATCCATAGTTCAACCGGTCTGGATGTGCGAGTCAGGAATTTTTTCACCCCCTTTATAAATATGTCCGTACCCTTGGAATAATTGAGCTCTCTTATCTTGATATAGTGGAGCTGGGAGGGAATAAAGATGACAAACTTAT
>JALVJO010000071.1 GCA_027028245.1 Deltaproteobacteria bacterium | reverse complement strand
AGTCTGTGTATTCCTCCCAAAAGGGCCTGTCCTGCCAGCCAAGTTCCCGGAGAAACCTTTCAATGAGATCTTCGTCCAGGAGAAGCACGTACATGCGGATGAGTGAAGGCCTTAGTTCTCTTTCATAGACTGTCTGAAGGTCGCCCATCATCTTCTTGATATTGGCGCTGTCATCTTCAATGAGCTTCCGGATACGGAAGTACCTCTGGGCTATTTCCTTTTTCACCTGGTAGGCCAGGGCCTTTTCTATATCAGGACTCATGAAATCCTCCTTGCCTTCTTTTAACTGAAATCAGCTCTTCGGCCAAGTCTTCATTCCTTCTCTATTTAATCAATACCCTGCCATACCGGCAGCCCTTTTACTTCAAAACCCAGGAATTCCGCCAGCCGGCCCACGAAAAAAGATACCATCTCGTCCAGGTCCGACGGGCGTGAATAAAATGCCGGCATTGCCGGAAAGACAACTCCGCCGGCCTGGGAAAACTTCAGCAGATTCCTCAGATGGATAGGATTCAACGGGGTCTCCCGCACTACTGCCACAAGGGGTCTTTGCTCCTTTAAAAAACAATCTGCTGCACGATGAATAAGGTTAAGGGAAATGCCATGAACAACTGCCCCCAAGGTCCCCATGGAGCATGGGATTATGACCATTGCCCGCCACCTGCTGGAACCGCTGGCAGGGGATGAATCAAAACGTGAAACATCATAGGTCCTGGCACTAAGCCGCAAAAGACGCTGCAGGCCGTCTTCTCCAAGCTCCAGACTGCAGACCTGGACCGCCGCCTCAGACATTACCATGTGCACTTCCTGGCCTTGCTCCCGCATGAGCTCAAGAAATTTCAGGGCGTAAACAGCTCCGCTGGCTCCTGTAACAGCCACCAAAAGGGGTTTTTTCGATTCCTGCAGGGCTCTAGAATTCAAAACCCGAGCCTTTTCCAAAGGCCGTCCACCCTGGCAGTGACTTCCATGTCCATCTGCATTTCATCAGGCCAATTTCGATCATAATCTTCACCCTTCCATTTCCTGGTACAGTCCACACCCATCCTGCTGCCATGGCCCGGCTTGGAAACAGCCGGGTTCAGCGGGTCAGCAGGACCATCGGAAAAAAAGACATCCCTGCATGGGTCGATGTTGTTTCCAAGACGCCACAATACCTGACCTTGATCCTGTATATCGACATCCCTGTCAAAAACACATATTATCCTTCTTTGCCTGAACCCGTCCATTTCCCACAGGTGCTGGACAAGCTTTCTGCCGTGGCCGGGAAAGCGCTTTTCCATGGAGACAAATGCCGTATTATTGAATATGCCCTCCAGGGGAAGATTTATGTCCCTTATTTCCGGCAGGCTTTTCTTGAGCACGGGAAGAAAAAGCCTTTCGGTGGCCTTTGCCAGAAAACAGTCTTCCTGGGGCGGAGGCCCTGGAACCGTGGCGGGATAGACGGCATCCTTTCTCATGGTAATGCATTTTACATGGAAGACAGGATACTCCTCCCTGGCAGAATAAAACCCGGTATGATTCCCGCACGGGCCTTCCAGTTTCCGCTCACCGGGCAGAAGAAGGCCTTCCAGTACAATTTGTGCACAGGCAGGAACCCTTAGATCCACGGTGATGCACTGCACAAGTTCCACAGGAACCCCTCTCAGAAAACCCGCAAAAACCACCTCGTCCACGCCGTCAGGAAGGGGAACTGTGGCAGCATATGTCATGACAGGGTCCGGACCGATTACAGCCGCTGCCTCCAGGGGCACATTTCTTTCTTCAGCCGCCTTGTAATGTCGGGCTCCGCCTTTTCCCGGATACCAGTGCATGCCCGTGGTATTCCTGTCATAGACCTGCATCCTGTACATTCCCACGTTTCTTGCCCCGGTTTCCGGATGAGCGGTAAAAACAAGGGGAAGCGTTATAAAAGGGCCGGCGTCCCCCGGCCAGCATCTGAGTACCGGGATTTTCCCAAGATCGACCTCGTCCTTTTTGAAGATGATCTCCTGGCATCTTCCTGTCCTTTTAAGGACAGGTTCTGCCCGTCTGAGCCTGTCAGGCCCAATCCCATCGACAGGGCCTTCAGAACCTTTTACCCCTGCCGGAGGCTGAAAAAAGGCTGCCGCCTCGGCACCAGCTCTTTCAAGGTCCCGGATCCCCAGGGCAAGATACATCCTTTCCATTGATCCGAATGCATTTGTGAGTACAGAAGTTCCAAATCCTTCGACATTTTCAAAGAGGAGCGCTGGTCCAAACCTCCTGCTGACCCTAGTTGTAATCTCTGCAATTTCCAGGTCAGCCTCTACAGGCTCCCTTATCCTCTTGAGCTGTCCCAGGGTTTCTAGCCTGGATATGAATTCCTGAAGGTCTTTATGGGCCATAAAAGTCTCTGTGCGCAGGTGATTTTTTAACCCGGATTATGCAGCTCGTAAGTTTGCCGAAGGTGCAAGGAGACGTACTATGGTACTTCAAGTGCCCGATCCCGCGGCATCGCGGGACAAATTCGGTGAAATTGCGAGCCCCTTGTGGTTTCAAATGCCGAACGTTTTTACTATTGAAACCTGTCAGCATCTAGGTGAATATTTTCTGGCATTATATTAATAATAATCTACTGAAATTATAAAACAAACCATTTTGTTCGGCATTTGAAGTGCATAATTTGGGTTTAAATTATAACCTGCCATAAAATATTCAGCGAGCTCCAACATCGACCTGTAAGCAATGTTGACGGTTTTTTCATCCCGTGTTAATAAAAGAGTCCCTCACAATTCGGGGCTGTAGCTCAGTTGGGAGAGCGCGTGAATGGCATTCACGAGGTCAGCGGTTCGATCCCGCTCAGCTCCACCACATTGGATTCAAGGGCCCGGCGGGAGAATATTCCCTTCCGGGCCTTTTTGCTTCATGGCATTTCCTTCCGGGACAGCCTGCCTTCTTTTCCAAAGCAATATCCCTATGGACATACTGCCTTTTTTCGAGTTATTGTGGCAGCCGTTGATCAAAATTTCAGGCTGTGAGGTGTTGCAAGAAGATGGAAATTGAAAGAGAGCTGAAGGCCGAAAGCGACCTAAAACCCCTCCCTGACCCGAATAATCTGGGTTTCGGTATCCATTTTACAGATCACATGTTCGTCATGGAGTACGACGAGGCCCATGGATGGCACGGCCCCAGGATAGTTCCCTACCAAAATTTCAGTCTGGATCCTGCGGCAGTAGTTCTTCACTACGGCCAGGCCATTTTTGAAGGTCTCAAGGCCTACCGGGGTTCAGACGGCCATATCAGGCTTTTCAGGCCTATGGAAAACATGAAGAGGATGAACCGTTCTGCCTGGCGCATGTGCATGCCCGCCATAGACGAAGACATGATCCTGAAGGCCATAAAGGAGCTGGTCAGCATTGAATCCCGCTGGGTGCCGGATCAGCACGGTACGTCCCTTTACATCAGGCCCTTCATGATTGCCTCGGAAGCCTTTCTGGGCGTAAGGCCTGCCAGGGAATACATATTTTCCATCATCCTTTGCCCGGTAGGGGCATATTATGCCGAGGGTTTTAACCCGGTAAAGATATTTGTTACGGAAAAATTTGTCAGGGCCGCCAAGGGCGGTGTAGGAGAAGCAAAGACAGCGGGCAACTATGCCGCAAGCCTGATGGCTTCGGAAGAGGCCAAACAGATGGGCTTTACCCAGGTGCTCTGGCTGGATGCTGCCGAGAGAAAATACGTAGAGGAAGTCGGCACCATGAACATCTTTTTCCTCATGGACGACATACTTGTGACTCCTGCCCTTTCCGGAAGCATTCTTCCCGGCATTACCAGGGATTCTGTAATACGCCTTGCAGGCTCCTGGGGAATTAAGGTGCAGGAACGGCCTGTTTCCATAGATGAAATAATAGAAAAGGCCGACTCCGGACGGCTCCAGGAATCCTTCGGCTCCGGTACTGCAGCCGTAATATCTCCAGTTGCCTCACTCTATTACAAGGGCAAGGAGATTAGAATAAACCAGGGTAAAACAGGCCCCCTTGCCCAAAGGCTCTTTGATGAAATTACGGCCATCCAGTTCGGAGACAAAAAGGACAAGTTTGGATGGATAGAAATCGTCAAGTAGAATCAAGAAATGCCTGGAGGGTTAAAGCAAACCTTCAGGCATTCGTCTTATGCCGCCTGGCAGCCTGCCTGTAACCTTCCACAAGTTCCTGCATCAATTCCTCTACGGGAACAATCCTGTCCACCCGCCAGACATTTTCACCGCAGAACACAAAGCCTGCATTGAGGTTGCCCCTCTGGGCGTTGACAAGGGCCATACTTATGCAGTAGGGAGTGTCTGGATAGCGGCACGTCCTGATGCATTTGTATGCACATTTCTTGGGATGTTTTTCACCGCGGGCCATCTTTTCAAGAAAAGGCCCCTTTAGTGCCCGGCCGGGCATTCCTACCGGGCTTTTTATAATCAGGACATCGTCTTTGGACGCCTTGAGATAGGCATTTTTGAATTCCTGGGAGGCGTCGCACTCGTGGGTTGCTACAAAACGGGTGCCCATTTGAACACCTGCAACCCCCATTTCGAGAAAACGGTAGATATCCTCCCCTGTGTAGATCCCCCCTGCGGCAACAACAGGGATGGAGGTGCTGTACTTGTCCTCGTAAGGTCTTACGGCATTTATAACGTCCTTTACCAGGTTTTCCACCTGGAACTCGGGCTTTCCAAGATCCTCTGCCTTGAAACCCAGATGTCCCCCGGCCTTGGGCCCCTCCACCACGAAGGCATCAGGCAGCCTGTCATAGTGCTCCTTCCACCTGCGGCATATCAACTGGGCAGCCCTGCCGGAAGATACTATGGGAACAAGGGCTGTCCGGCAGTCTTCCGGGATCATGGCAGGCATCTTCAGGGGAAGGCCTGCACCGCTGATAATCAGGTCTGCACCTGCCCTGGCGGCAATCCCCACCATCTCATCGTAATCCTGGAGGGCAACCATGATATTGACGCCGATGGGACCTCCTCCCGAGGCCTCTTTGGCCTTTTTTATCTGCTTTGAAAGTGCCCGATGGGTTGCTCCCTGGGGATCTGAATAGAAATCTTTCTCAGTAATTCCAATAAGTACTGCGGCAATCACCCCGATTCCGCCTGCCCTGGATACCGCAGAGGCAAGCCCGGCCATTGATATGCCGACCCCCATTCCGCCCTGGATTATGGGGTATTGCGACTCTATGTGTCCTATCCTAAGGGGCGGAGGATCGAAGTTGGTAGTTTTGGAAGTCATGGCAGCCTTTTAGTGCAGAGTTTCCCTGGCGTCAAGTGGGATGCAATCCTCAGAATTCTATGGGCAGTTTCTGGACCTGGGCCCTGGTAAACACCGGGCCGTCCTTGCACACATAAACCGGTCCGACATTGCAGTGGCCGCAGACACCAAGGCCACATTTCATCCTGTTTTCCAGGGAAAGATAGACCTGATCATCTGTCCAGCCCACCTCTTCCAGCGGGGGCATGGTAAACTTGATCATAATGGGCGGGCCGCATATTAGGGCAGCGGCGTTTTCAGGCGACGGCTTGACCTGGCCTGCAATGGTGGGTACAAACCCTACCAGCCCTGTCCATCCTGGCGCCTCCCGGTCTACTGTAATATGAACGTCCAGGTCATCCCGCCTCTGCCAGGCATCGAGTTCTTCCTTGTAAAGGAGCATGCCAGGGGTTCTGGCACCGTAAACCACAGTAATGTTTCCATAATCGGCTCTGTTTTCGAGCATATAAATAAGGGTTGCCCTCAAGGTGGTAAAGGCAAAACCCCCGGCTATTATCACAATATTTTTGCCCTTGAGCTCGGAATCGATTGGAAACCCGTTCCCCAGGGGGCCCCTTACGCCTATGGGATCTCCCACATCCATCTTGTGAAGGGCAGTGGTTACTACCCCGGCCCTGTTCACGGTGAAAAGGAGGTGGCCCTTCTCCGTGGGAGAAGATGCTATTCCAATGGGAATTTCG
The DNA here is from genome assembly GCA_027028245.1 of Deltaproteobacteria bacterium. Lineage (GTDB taxonomy): Bacteria > Desulfobacterota > Dissulfuribacteria > Dissulfuribacterales > QOAL01 > QOAL01. The sequence continues at coordinate 8,225 of JALVJO010000071.1, read as the reverse complement.
CCCTTTCCGGCTATACTCAGCATGGCAAACTGGCCGGGAACGTGCGTCCAGGCTTCCCGATCCCGGTCTTTTTCCAGGACAAGCCTGAAGGTCTTGAGACTTCCGTCCTCGGTTTCCACCACTATGTCATCTATCCTTGCAGGATAAGGCAGATAGGGATTCATTACTTTTCTCTCTTCACGATTAATCAGATTGCAAGAAGCTCTTTCATGACCTGTCTGATATCGATATTTACAGGGCAGTCCCGCACACAGCGGCCGCATCCCACGCATGACAGGGGACCAAAGCGATCCGGAAAATATTTCAGCTTGTGCATGAAGCGGTTTCTGACCCTCTTGATCTTTTCGCCCCTGGGGTTATGTCCGGAGGCATGAAGGGTAAAAAGCGGAAACATGCAGGAATCCCAGTAGCGTATTCGCCGCCCCCTGCCTCTCAGTGTCTCGTCCTGGATATCAAAACAGTAACAGGTGGGGCACAGGAAGGTGCATGTGCCGCAGTTTATGCACGAATCAGAAAGCTCCTGCCAAAAAGGGGCATCGTAAAGGGCCATGAGCTCCTTTTCCCTGAGCCGTGGAGCAGGCTCCATTTCTTCGGGCAGAGAAGCAGGTGCCTTTTGCCTGATTTCATCGACTTTCTGCTCCTGAGCCCTGGTAAGGTCCCTGGCAGACCCAGCCTTTTCAAGAAGTTCTTCACCTCTTTCCGTAACCGGCTCGAGCACAAGTCCGTCTTCCAGAAGGAAGGCCAGGATATCAAGCCCGTCCTGTCCCACGGGAGAGCCGCCTGTCCATGTGCAGAAACACGTGGAACATCCCTGAGAGCAGGCATAACCAAGCAAAAAGGTATTCCGTCTGTTCTCCTGAAAATAGGGATCTTCCTGGTAGGGCATGGAATTAAGGACCACGCTCCTGGCATCGCAGGGACGAACTCCAATCAACAGCCTTGGATTCTGATGCCTTGATGGTTCATGCAGCCTGAATGCATCCTCTTTCTTGGGCCGTGCAGAAAATTCAAACAAGGTCTCGGGCTGAGGGAAATAAAAGGTCTTGATGGAGCTCTTGGGGACCCCCGGTTCCGGGTCAGGCAGCTGGCCGCCTTCAAGCCTCGCCCATTCCAGCATACCCTTTCGGGTCTTCTTTGGCCCATAGATATCATGGCTGTCTGACAGCCGGCTCAGCCAGGCAGAAAAATCTTTGTTGTCCAGCATTACAGCCTTCACTTTTTTTCACCTTTAAAGGATTCAGTAAGGACAAAATCCTGCGGATCGTCCATTTTGTACGTTGAAAGGGGCAGCGGCTGCTGAATACTCATACCCGCCTCTGTACCGTATAGATCCAATACGTCCTTCTGCAGTTTTTTGGTCAGTATCCGCATGCGGATTCCCATGGGGCAGGCGCTTTCACAAGAGCCGCAATCGGTGCATCTGCCGGCGCAGTGATAGGCCCTGAGAATATGGAAGATGGCCGTATCCACGGGTTCCCTGCTCTTTCCCACCCACTGGGGGCGGGAATCATCCACAAAACAGGTTGGACAATAGCAAAGGGGACACGCGTTCCGGCAGGCATAACACCTGATGCAAGAATCGATCTCCGAGGTAAACCACTGCCACCGGTCCTGTGCAGACAGATTCTCAATTTCTTCAACCTGTCTGAACCGGTCCTGTATGTCCCTGTCGCCCTGAAGCTGACCGATCATTTCATCAAATATCACCGGATCGGGATGGACACAGGTCTGGCAGTTGTCCCTGATCACATCCCAGCGGTTGATTTCTTCTTCAAGGCCCGGCCCCTTGACCAGGAGACTGTTGTCCTCTTCTTTTACCGAGGTTATTTCCGCATGGTTGACAGCATTTAGAACCTTTTTCCTGTCCACCATGCCTCTGCTGGAAATACCTATTATGACAACACGCTCCCTTTCCATCTGGTTTTCCTGGACCTGAACAACCATGTTCCTGGACCAGCAGCCGGTGGCTGCCACCCCGACCTTGGGAAGCGGGCCCTCAGGCGGAGGGTCGTTGGGACGCCTGGGAGGTTCAAAGCTCCTGAGCAGTGGAGGCAGATAATTTGCAAGATTCAGGACGCAGAAGCTGTTCCATTCCAGCCTTTCAGCATCTTCTGGTTTTCTGGCCACAAAGGGTTTCATCACCATTGGCACAGAGCCAGAGGTATATCCGAGGAATGCGGCTACCTGTCCTGACTCCAGGAGATGTCTTGCCTTCTGCCTGAGCTCTTGGGTAATACTCTCGTTTTTTGTGGGCATGATCAGAATTCCTTTACAAGGTGCCTGGCAGGACCCAGTTTTTTAACCCGGCTGGTAACCTCTTTGGCCACTTCGGCAAACTGTTCTCCCTCAGATGCAGAGATCCAGGAAAAATTCACCCTGCCCGGCTCTATGCCGATGAATTCCAGAAAATTCTTCAGCACTGCAAATCTGCGCCTGGCATAATAGTTTCCGCTTATGTAATGGCAGTCACCTGGATGGCAGCCGGACACCAGCACACCATCTGCTCCTGACCTCAAGGCATCCAGGATCATGTTGGCACTGACCCTTCCAGAACAGGGCACCCGTACTATTCTCAGAGACGGCGGATACTGGTATCTGCTCACGCCGGCCAGGTCAGCCCCTGCATAACTGCACCAGTTGCAAAGAAAGGCGATTATCTTGGGTTCCCAGTCTTTCTGGTTTTTCGCTTTGTCGTTCATGGCCCCTGCCCTGTTTAAAAATCTTCCATGGCGGCCTCCACGGCTGCCATTATCTGCTCATTTCCAAGGTTTTTCAAGGTGATGGCATCTGACCGGCATCCTGCCACGCATGCACCGCATCCCTTGCACAACCCGGTATCCACCACTGCCTTCTGGGAATTTGCATCCATGTTTACTGCATGGTAGGCGCAGACCTTCGTACAAACGGAGCACCCCGTGCATTTCTGCGCGTTGACCACTGCGGTTATGCTTTCTGCCGGCACGGCGTCCCTGGACAAGACCAGCCCGGCCCGGGAAGCAGCGGCCTTGGCCTGGGCGATTGTTTCCTCCACAGGCTTTGGATAATGGCACAGACCTGCCAGGTACACACCGTCGGTTGCAAAATCAACGGGCCTGAGCTTCATGTGAGCTTCCAGGAGAAAACCGTCAGAGGTCATGGCGCACTTGAAAAGCTTTGAAAGTTCTCCCACGTCGTCCCTGGGCCTGACTGCAGAGGCAAGTATCAGCAGATCCGGATGAAGAGTAACTTCTGCATCAATTATCGGGTCTTTCACCTCCACCACCAGCCTTCCGGAGGTTTCGGATACCCTGGGAAGATTGTCCAGATCATACCTTATGAAGACAATACCCAGGGACCTTGCCTTCTGGTAAAGATGCTCCCTCTTGCCGTAGGTGCGGATGTCCCTGTACAGCATGAAGATATCCATGTCAGGGTTCATCTCTTTCAGGTGAATGGCCTGATCAATGGCGTGTGTACAGCAGACCCTGCTGCAGTATGGCCTTTCCGGCACCCTTGAGCCCACGCAATGTATGAAGACCGCCTGGTTGAGCCCTTTGAGCCCGGGATCATCCTTTATGAATCTCTGGTCCAGCTCAAGGAGGGTATGAACATTGGGGTTTTTCCCGTATAGGTAATTCCACCTGCCCTGTCTGGGTTTGAATGATTCAGCGCCTACAGCAACAATTGCAGCACCATGCTTTACCTCGGTGCCGTCTGAAAGCATGGTCCTGAACTGCCCGACCGATCCGGAAACATCCTCTACGGTGGTGCCGAGATGAACGTCTATGTTGGCGTTGGCCTCCACCATTCCTGCCAGCTCCTGGAGGTAAGACTGGACTTCCTGACCCTGCCATGTCCTGAAAAATTTGCGGGCATGCCCTCCGAGCCTGTCCTTTCTCTCAACAAGGGTGACGGGAAAACCCTGGTCTGCAAGGGAAAGTGCAGCTGTCAAGCCGGCCACGCCTGCCCCGATAACCAGGGCCGACTTTGTAACCGGAACACTGTTGTAGGGGAGGGGTTCATCCCCTCTTACCTTGGCAACTGCCATCCTGACAAGGTCCTTGGCCTTCAGGGTGGCGGCATCGGGCTCATCCTGGTGCACCCAGGAATCCTGGTCCCGGATATTTGCCATCTCGAAGAGAAACTTGTTGATACCCGCCTCTCTCAAGGTCTCCTGGAAAAGCGGTTCATGGGTCCTGGGCGTACAGGATGCCACCACCACCCTGTTCAGCCTCTCCCTTTTTATGATCTCGGCCATCTGGTTGATGGTATCCTGGGAGCAGGTAAACAGATTGTTCTGGGCAAAAACCACCCCTGGAAGGGTCCAGGCATAGTCTGTAACCGCCTGCACATCCACCACACTTGCTATGTTGATACCACAGGAGCAGACAAAGACGCCTATGCGGGGGGGCTCTGCATGAACATCCCTTTCCGGAGGGAATTCCTTTTTCCTGGTCTCTGTCCATCTTGCAGGATGAAGGATACGTTCTGCTTCAAGGGCGGCAGCACTTGCCTCCATGACAGACTGCGGAATATCCTTGGGCTCTGCCAGGGCTCCACAGACGAAGATGCCCTTCCTGCTGGTCTCAACCGGCCTGAAGCAGCTGGTAGCAGCAAAACTGTCAGAATCGAGTTCTATCCCCAGTTCATGGGCAAGCCTCATGACCTGGGGGTCGGTTTCAAGCCCCACGGAGAGAACCACAAGGTCGAATTCATCCTCGGCGATCTTTCCGTCTTCTCCTGCAAACCGCACCTTCAAGTTGTCATTGGCTGCAGGCAGAATGGTATGCACCCTGGCCCTCTTGAAATCTATTCCTTCGTCCCTGGCCCTGTTGTAATAGGCCTCAAAGCCCTTTCCGTGGGTGCGCATGTCCATGAAAAATATTGTTGCGTCCACGTCGCCGCTTTCCGAGTGCTCCTTGGCAATGACCGCCTGCTTTATGGCATACATGCAGCATACGGATGAACAGTATCCATGACAGGCCTTGTTGATATCTCTTGAGCCTATGCACTGGAGCCAGGCAATCTTTCTGGGCTCCTGGTGGTCCGAAGGTCTTTCCATGTGACCGAGACATGGACCTGACGGGCTGAGAAGCCTTTCAAACTCCATGCTGGTGACTACGTTCTTGAACTGGCCGTAGCCCGTGAAATCGAGCCTTGAAGGGTCAAAGGGCCTGAAGCCCAGGGCCAGTATGACAGAACCGACATGTAGATCGTGTTCCCTGGCCGTATCCTTGAAATTTATGGCATCTGCCGGGCATACCTTTTCACAGAAGCCGCACCTGCCCGGCTTCTTGAGATAGATACAGTGCTCGGGATCTATGGCATACTTGAGCGGCACTGCCTGGGGATATCTGAGATAGATGGCCTTTCTCTTTCCAAGGCCCAGATCGAACTCGTTGGGCACCTTTTTGGGGCATTTTTCAGCACAGCTGCCGCAGGCTATGCACTTATCGACGTCAACGTAACGGGGGTTTTCCCTGACCTTCACCCTGAATGAGCCGGGTTCGCCTTCTATGGAAAGGACCTCTGACAGGGTAAGGAGATTGATATTAAGGTGCCTGCCGCACTCCACAAGCTTTGGAGAAAGAATGCAGGCCGAACAATCGTTTGTGGGAAATGTCTTGTCCAGCTGAGACATGCTTCCGCCAATGGCAGAGCTTTTTTCCACCAGGTGCACGTAAAAACCGCTGTCAGCCAGGTCCAGGGCTGCCTGAACGCCGGCGATACCGCCTCCCACTATGAGAACAGAACCTTTTGGAGTGCTCATATCCTAATCCTTCCCTGCCCTGCCGGCACTGCCGTCTATGATCAGGGCCTTTTCAAGCCAGTTCCACAGATGGGTCGTCTTCCACTTGCCGCCGTAAAAATCGCAGATGTCAAGGACCTGGGTATGACAGTTATGACAAGGGGTTATCACTACGTCCGCCCCTGTGGCAGCAAGCTGGTCAAATTTCAGCTTGCCGTATTTCCGCCTGTTTTCCACAAAGCCTGCCTGCAGTGCACCGCCGCCACCGCCGCAGCAGTAATTGTTTGAAAGCCTGGGCCAGACATCAATGAAATTTTCTTCGCCTGCCACCTTCTTGATCACATAGCGGAGATCCTCTGCCACTGCATCTCCCAAGCCCTGGCGAACCAGCTTGCAGGGGTCCTGAACGGTGAACTTGAGGCCGTCGCTGTTCCAGGAAGAATCCACATTGAGCCTTCCCTCCCTGATCCACTGGGCGTAAAGGCTGATGATGCTTACGAATTCAAACTTGTGAGGGATCTTGAAGCGCCGCAACCCTTCCAGGGTCGCATAAAACATGTGGCCTCACTCTGTGTTTATGTAATATCGGCAGCCCAGGGAGTCCACCACCTCGGCCTGTTTCCTGACGGTGTATTCCCAGTCTTCCGGATCCCCGGTGAACAGGCAGTAATTGGCACCGTCCCACCACTCGGAGGAATACGTCCAGTCTATCCCGGCTGCGTGCAGGATCTTCCACAGGGGAACCATTTCCTCGGGTTCCACCGTGGGCTCCTTGGCATTCTGGTTGAGATAATATTCAGCACCCTTTTTATCTATGGGCGCGGTAAGATCCTTCCATTGGGGCTCATTTTCCCTTACTTCTTCCAGGACATCGCCCACGACCCAGACAAAATCTTCGTTTGGTATGCCTGTACTGTTATTCTTCCTCTGAAGGTCACAAGAACGCTGCAGATTCTTGGGCCTTTCCTCCCTGGGCCTCATTCCCCTGATTTCATAGACGATCCGGCCCACGTCTATGGCCATGGGGCAGGCGTATCTGCAACGCTGGCACATGGTACATGCATAGATCCAGTCGGTTTCAAGTATCTCCTTGTCCTGGCCCAGCACCAGAAGCCTCAGGAACTTCCTGGGATCCATATTTTCTAGGCCTGTGGCCGGGCATCCGCTGGCACAGAGTCCGCAGGTGAGACAATAATTGATGTTCGCTTCCGGGACAGCCTTTTCGATCTTCTGTTTCACAGCTGCCCTGATCTTCTCAAGGTCTATGTGTTTTTCCTGCATGCGTGGAATCCTCGATTCAGCACTGCGGACAAAAATGCCCGCTGGAGCCAAAAAATTCTCCTGTCCCCATTGCCGTCCGGACTTTTATACCTGGCCAGGCGCAAAAGGGGCTGAAGACAATATATACCACAGATTCAGTCAATAGAAGTAAAGGTAGGGTAATAACTAAATTTTAACAAAGGCTTTGTCAATTGAATATCGGCTCAGTCTGCCAGAAATGGTATTGAAAAAGCGACATTTATGCCATTTTACTTCGTTTTTTCTTAAATTCCTATTTAATGGCGCTGAATGAAACCGCATCGGGCAGGGTGAGGCAGCAATACTGTGCCACCTCATCCCTTGCTTATTCCGACCAATTCGGCCACCGATTCCGAAGTTATCCGGCCAGTTGCAACCCTTTTCATAACCACTCTTCACCAGCCGGATGTCGCAAGATTGTCGTAAGTTTGTCGCAAGTTCGGCCCCTATTCTTTGAGAGGGTATATCAGCCGATTAGTCGCCCCTTCGGTAACGAGAACACCTTTTTCCACCATGCTCCTCAGCTCCCGCTGAAGTGTGCACCGGTTGACCTCCGGGCAGAGCGCCTCGAACTCTTGGATGTTGATGTTCCCGTGTTCGAGGATGTGCATCAGGGCTTTGGCCTGGCAGGAGGAGAGATCGTGCTGGTGGACGAGCACATCGCGTCGGATCACCCGTTCCCCCCGTTGCCTGACCTCCATCAATTGGGTGGCCAGTCCGGTCACGAAGTACTCCAGCCACCCGGTCATGTCCATGTCGCGCTCCCTGACTCCCTGGATCGCCTGATAAAAGGCGGCCCGGTCCCGGTCATAGTACTCGCTGATGGTAAACAACCGCTTGAAGTCATAGCCCGCGCGGTACAAGCACAGGGTGGAGAGCAGACGCGATGTCCGGCCGTTGCCGTCCAGAAAAGGATGGATATAAACGAGCTGGAACTGGGCGATGCCGCTCGCGAGGACCGGATGGGTCTCCTGTTCGCGGTTCAGCCACTTCACCAGTTCCGCCATCAGGATCGGCACCTCAACAGCCCGCGGCGGCGTGTAGATCGTCTCGCGGGTAGCGGAATTGACCACGTAGTTTTGGATCCTGCGGTATTCCCCGGACCGCCACATCCTCGTATTCCGGGTCCTCGGCGTATCCCGCCTTGGCGGGATGAACTTCGCCCCACGTGGCCCGAAGAGAGAGAGCCGCCCAACTT
>JALVJO010000070.1 GCA_027028245.1 Deltaproteobacteria bacterium | reverse complement strand
GACCTTCCTTAAGGAAGGAGAGGAAGACAGCCGCGAGGCCTCCATTCTCGGCACAGTAGAAGCAGATTACAAGAAAAAACGATGGGGGGAAATCTACGAAGACTTTTCCATAATACCTTTCACCACCGTCCGAGATGCTGTGAACAAGCATTTTCCCGGCCTCTGGAAAGAACTCAGAAAGAGGCACAGGCACCTTAGAAAGATTTACCTCCACTGCAGCAACCGTCACTTTTCCGCAGGCGGACAGCGAATACGGGTGGCAGGTAAAAAAATTGGCAGAAATGATCCCTGCCCATGCGGAAGCGGCAAAAAATACAAAAAATGCTGCCTGAATAAATAATCCTGAACATGACAATATAAAGGTCTCTGCAGCATACGCGGATAAAAAAACGGGCCCGAAGGCCCGTTTTCTTCTTCAGTGTTTTTGCTGCAGAAAGGCTACTGCTTCATAAAGGCCTCCCACTGTTCGCCGTTTGGAGCAGTGAGAAACTGGGTATTGACTGCGGCAAATTCACCGGCATGGTTGACCTTTACGGTTACATAGCCGCCGCTCTGCCCAAGGATCTGGGCGCTCTTGTCGTGGACAAATCCGTCTCTGCCTTCTGTCTTGGTAACTATGACAGGATTTGCCCCGTTATATATGAGTTTGACTATCATGGACTCTGATACATCCTCGTTGAAGCCAAGCTTCAGCACGTATCCTTCGGCCATGCCCTCTCCCTGGAGATAGAGAGGTTCAGCCGTGGGCTGAAAACCACACTCGGCCATCTCGGGCTTGAGGGCCTGCGGGATGTAGAAGTAGAGCTTCTGGTTCCACGGGCTGTTTACTACCTGCCTTGCATACACTGTCTCCTGCTCTTCCGACGTGAGCTGGCTTGGATCGATCTCTTCTATCTCATCACCTCGAATCGTGCCCTCGGCAACCATGTAAAAGAGCTCTTCAGCATGGTGCTTGCTAAGATGTAAAACATCCTCGGCCCTGGCACCAAGTACTGACAGGCCGTTTGCCTGGATTGGTTCGATATAAGCCACTTCACCGTCCACTATAAAGAGACCATTGGGGTTGGCAGGAACCATGCCGCTTCTCTTCATCCAGATGGGAGCGTCTTCCGGCACTGCATCGGGATCATACCTGAGGACACGATTATCGTCGGTAAAGAACGGAGGTGCCCAGGGAGCATAGACTATTACACGGTCTGTTGCCCTGTGAGCCCCCGGATCCTTTGTGTAATCACCGTGGCAGTCCAGACACGACTTTGCACCAAGGGCCTTTTCTGCAGGCTGTACACCGTGAGAATCCGAGAAGAAATGTGCTGCAATGAAAAGCACGGGCATGGGATCAGTCTCACCTTCTGCCTTCAGCACCCTGGTCAGTGCTTCCTGCATGGCCCTCACATCTTCCGGCCACCACAGGTCTGGATACATGTCACCGGTATGGTCGAAGATTACATACCCGCTGTCCTTGAGGACGATCTTTCCTACGTTCGGGTTCTGGGCCCATGAAGGATCGTTGGCCGGAATCATGGCAAGGGTCATGGGATCAAGTACGCCAAGCTGAACCGGAGGCATGAAAGACCTTATGGCAGCATTTATCTCCTTGAGATACA
>JALVJO010000069.1 GCA_027028245.1 Deltaproteobacteria bacterium | reverse complement strand
CGAAAACTGGGCCTGACCAGCATATGATCCACGTCCAGCACGTCAACCATGTGCCTGATATTTTCAAGTGCAAAGGGTGAAATAAAGCCGTTGTCAAAGGTAACGGCAAGGATCTTCAGGCCGTATTCTCGTCGGAGAAGCTCAAGGGTATAGGTGCTGTCCTTGCCCCCGCTGTAGGCCATGATAAGATCATAGTCTCCCTGGCCCTTTCTTGCCTCAATAAGATCCTGAAACTTCTGCCTGTATTCTGACTGCAGGCTTGAACGCTCATCCAGCGCGGGTGCCTTTTGACAAAAGGAGCAGATCCCGCTTTCATCAAAGGAAATCCCTGGGAAATTCTCATCAAGTATGCATTTGCTGCAAATTTTCATTGGTCTGCCTGATATCTTTTTTTGTGGTCAGCCGTGAATCTTTTCATGCCCGCTCAAGCCGGAATTTTATAATTAGTTTAAAAACATTGGATTAGCCATGGACACACATGGACGTACACGGACAAAAACAATTTATTTTCCATGCCCGACTTGGCATGGCTAAAACTCCAAGAAGGCAACTATTGCCTGGCGTATTTGGCGGCCCTTGTCAGGGCTGCCAAATTGTCTATGTGGGTCCATGTGTGTCCATGGCTAAAAAGCCTTTTAAATCCAAAAAGCTCCTTACCAATTATCTTATTTTTTTCTCCCTCAAGAGGAACTTCTTCACCTTGCCCGAAGATGTCTTGGGCAGGCTGTCTACGAAGAAGATCCTGTGGGGCACCTTGAAGCCTGCCAGGTTCTTCCTGCAGTGGCGAAGCAGGCCCTTTTCATCAACTGCATCACTGTCCTTAGGCACCACAAAGGCTGCAATCCTTTCACCAAGGATCTGGTCAGGCTGGCCCACTACAGCAGCTTCCGCCACGTTGTCAAACTCAGAGATGACATCTTCTATCTCCCTTGGGCTTATCCTGTGGGCACCGCTTTTTATGAGCTCGCTCTTCCTGCTCTTGATAAAGATAAAGCCGTCTTCATCAACTGTTGCCAGGTCCCCGGTATGGAGCCATCCATCCCTTAGTACCTTTTTGGATTCCTCGAGCTTCCCCCAGTAGCCGACCATTACATTTTTGCCCTTGGCGATAATCTCCCCAGTTTCTCCAGGAACGACGTCTTCTCCCTTCCTGTTGACGACCCTCAGCGTGACTCCGGGAATGGCTCTTCCAACCGAGCCCTCCTTTACAAGCAGAAGCCCTGGAGGCAGATAAGAAAGCCTTGCTGTGGCCTCAGTCTGGCCGTACATGATGAATATGTCTGTGTCAGGAAGCACTTCCTTGAGCTGCCTAGTGACTGCCGGCGGCATTGGCCCGCCGGCCTGGGTCACGTAGCGCAGATGGGGCCAATCCATGCTGGAAAAATTGGATCTATGAAGAAGCATGGCAAATGTGGAAGGAACGCCGGAAAAACCAGTGGTTTGTCTGGCTCTCATCTTCTCCAGGATCTTGTTGGGATATATGAAATTGTCCTCCACTATTATACTTGCACCGGCCGCAAGATGGGTGTGGAGAATGGAGCTTCCATATGAATAGAAGAAGGGAAGAACCGCAACGATGCTGTCACTGTGACGAAGATCCAGATAAGAGATGAT
>JALVJO010000068.1 GCA_027028245.1 Deltaproteobacteria bacterium | reverse complement strand
GCAGCATAGGCGACAACGCAGTAATCAGAGATTCCGTGGTGGAACACGTTGTGATACTTGAAGGATCAACTGTGGAGGGAGTGGTAAGGCTGGAAGACAGCCTTATAGGCAGAAATGCCCGGGTCTCCAGGGGTAAAAGGCTGCGCGGAGCCCTGCGGCTCATGATCGGGGATCACAGTCATGTGGAGATATGAACCCTGATCATGTGATGAAGCAGAAAGTTCGAAGCTCGAAGGTTTAAGTTCAAAAAAAGCCGAAGGGATTGGAGTTAAAAGGCTTTTTTTGCCATGGACACACATGGACGCACATGGACAAAAACAACTTTTTTATGCCCGACCGGGCATGAAAAAATTCCAGGGATCTTGAAACATTACCTGGCATATGGCAGAGCTGAGAAAAAGCCACCATTTTCGGGAGTATTCCCATTTTGTCCCACCATTTGTGCCACGGGCAAGGAAGGGGTATTTCTTGAAAGGTTTCACCACAAGGAAGCCAACTTCAACCGCAGTCAAGCCGATGAGATTGGCCATGTCTTTATTCGAGAAGGATTTGAAATCTGCACAGCGGCTTGGTGAACCTTGAAAGAAATGCGCCGATCCTTGCCCTTCCTCGTACAGTGACAAACTGAGAATGCTCCGCCATTTTTTGTCATTAGCGGATTCTGCGGGGCATCGGCCAAGTAGACTTCTGGCTCAAAGGGCTCTTTTCCCATGTAGACACAGCGAAATAGTTCGACGAATATAAAACCACGCTTTATAAACAGGAGTTTCCAGAAACCGGTCTGGATTTTCATGCAAAACAGTTCTGGTTAGAATTTTTTTCTTTATTAATCTTATTTTGTAATTTATAATACAAATTGCCTTCCAGAGGTTACATATTGAATTCGGTATCAGAAGCTTTTGGAGATGATCTTTTCATTTCGCAGAGTTCTGTCCGGGGCCATTTGTACTTTTGGAACATCATCAAGCTTTATTGAAAGGAGTACCAGTTTAAATGGCAGAAGGTAAGGTAAAATGGTTCAATGACAAGAAGGGTTACGGTTTCATCGAGATTGAAGGCCAGGCAGATGTCTTCGTCCATTACTCGGGAATCATGACTGACGGTTTCAAATCTCTCAGGGAGGGAGAATCTGTCACCTTTGACATCGAAGAAACCAGCAGAGGGCCCCAGGCAGTAAACGTTCAAAAGGCATAGAGGGAAAATTACCAAATAAAAGAATCTAAGGCGCCCTGAAAAGGCGCCTTTTTTTGTTCATTGATATTCAAACAGCATCTTCCAGATTGACCACAGTGCAGGTCATGGTGTGCTTTATGGCATCTATCCCCTGGAGTCGCTGCATCACCATGTGAGACAACGAATCATGGGAGTCGGTTTCCACCCGGGCTATGATGTCATAGGGTCCCATGATGACATCAAGGTGCTTGATTTCCGGCATCTCCCTGAGTTTTTTGACCACGTCTGTGGTCTTGCCGATCTGGGTATTTATAAGAATATAGGCCTTTATTGCCATCTTTCATCCTCCTTTTTCTGCCAAGGTTTATTTCAGCAAACAGATCCAATCCGAACCTGAGCAGCAGCCCTGCTGCTATCCAGAGAACCGGTCTGGCCAGCAGGCCTTTC
>JALVJO010000067.1 GCA_027028245.1 Deltaproteobacteria bacterium | reverse complement strand
ATGAATTTTTGGAAATGGTTGGAATGAAAAAGTAGTCATGGAGGCAGACCATGAGGAGGATACACGCCAAGGTCACAGGAAGGGTCCAGGGGGTCTTCTACCGTGCATCCACCGTGGATACGGCGAGGGCCCTGGGGCTTACGGGATGGGTCAAAAACATGATGGATGGCTCTGTGGAGCTCGAGGCCCAGGGGCCAGACGAAAACATTGAAAAGCTCATCATCTGGCTGAATCAGGGACCGCCCCACGCCAGAGTGGAACACGTTTACGTGACAGACATTCCGGTGGTTGAGGGAGAGAGGGACTTCGTGGTTGACTACTAAAGCCTTTAGAGGGCCTTAGTGGTGCTTTCTTGTAAGCCTGGTAAGAAGGACGTCCAGCTCCTTTTCACTGTTTTTGAAGTGGTGTTTCTGCATGGCTATTGAAAAATCCCCTTCAGCCATCTTGAAGAAGGGAAAGAGGGTCTCCCTGTCTGCCTTGTGTGCCATATAGATGGATCCACCCGGGGCAAGATACCTGTTCATCACATCAAGAAGGGGTGGAAAGAAACGGGGATGAAATAGGAGCTCTGAGCCTATGATGATATCAAACTGACCAAGGTCATCCCTTGGGCTGAACCAGTCAAGGGCCTCACACTTAAGTGACTGGCATCTGTTAAAGATGGCAGAGGCCCTTACAAAATCCATTATCTCCTCTTCGTAGTCGGTCACTGTTACATCATGGCCAAGGCTTGAGGCAACCATGCCTGGAACGGCCATGCCTGCCCCAAGCTCAAGTATCCTCTGCCCCTTTTTGGGTGCCATCCTGGCAAGAAACTCGGAAAGCACCAAAGAGGCCTCCCAAATCTTTACCCAGAAAGGAAATTCTGGTGCGTTTTCATGTACCTCCATGTGAAAAAGGGGAATGAGGTCAGCCACGTGCAGGAAGTAGAAGCTCCTGCCTCCAACGCTAACACGTTCAACGTCCAGGCTGTACTTGGTCTTGAGCCTTTTGACAATTGGCAGGGCCTCCTCGGGTACCTCAAACTTCCTGGCCCTGCCCTGACTCTCCTCCCCTCTTGTTGAGGAAATGGGTAATTTCAAACTCATGCTGCCTGTTCTTGAGCGGCCTTCTGCCTGTTCTTGTCCCTTTGATCGTAATAAACACGCCCCGTTCCAGCAGGAATGAGCCTTCCCATTATCACGTTCTCCTTGAGCCCCCTCAGGTGGTCAACCTTCCCTGCAATGGAGGCATCGGTTAATACCTTGGTGGTCTCCTGGAAGGAGGCAGCTGAAATGAAGCTGTCAGTGGTAAGGGAGGCCCTGGTTATTCCGAGAAGCAGGGGTTCTGCAGTTGCTGGCTCCCCACCCTGGGCAAGTATCCTTTCGTTTTCCTCTTCAAAGATGTGGCGTTCGACCTGCTCACCAAGCATGAACTTGCTGTCGCCAACACTGGTAATCTTTACACGCTTTAACATCTGGCGGACAATGACCTCGATATGTTTGTCATTGATCTTGACGCCCTGGAGCCTGTAAACCTCCTGGATCTCATCAACCAGGTACCTGGCAAGCTCCTTGATCCCCTTTACCCGCAGAAGGTCATTGGGGTTTAGCACGCCGTCCATGAGCGGCTCGCCTGCACGAACGTAATCGC
>JALVJO010000066.1:5374-14531 GCA_027028245.1 Deltaproteobacteria bacterium | reverse complement strand
GCGGCCTGGGGTTGCTGGAACCTTGATTCGTGAGGATAGCAAATCACCTCAGTGTCCAGGGCATTGATACGGATTTTATTGCCTCCTCCAAGGAAGAGGTCCTCAGAAGGCTTGCCGAAAAAGCCGTGAGGCTTGCAGACGGGATCGACGCCGGACAGATCTACGACATCCTTCGTGAGCGGGAAGAACTGGGCAGTACAGGCATAGGACAAGGTATAGCCATTCCCCATGGAAAGATTCCGGGCCTTGAAAAATTATGCATGTTGGTTGCCAGATGCAAAAACGGGGTCCCCTTTGATGCCTCGGATGCAATGCCTGTTTATGTAATAATTCTGCTTCTTGCTCCGGATGATGCCACAACCACGTATCTGAAGATCCTTGCCCGGGTTTCAAGGGTGCTTAAGATGAAGGGAGTGGTAGAAAGGATCAGAAGCGCGGAGGACGCATCGGAAATAAAACAGATCATAGCAGAGGCAGAAAATCATCTCTGATCCCGCTGATCTTTCAGCCTGATTCCTAAAATGGCTCAAGGTAACGACAGCTCCCAGACAAAGATCCAGGTGGTGGTGATTACAGGCATGTCCGGGTCAGGCAAGAGTACTGCCCTTAAGGCCTTTGAGGATATGGGTTACTACTGTGTGGACAACCTGCCCATAACACTCCTGCCCGAGTTTCTTTACCTCAGCGAAAAGAGCGCCGAAATCCCCACCAGGATCGCACTGGTGATGGATGTCAGGGAAAAGGGCTTTCTGGACCAGTACGGTTCCATTTTCAAGCAGGTCAAGGACCAGGGCTTCCACCTGGAAGTACTTTTTCTCGGGGCTTCTGACAATGTGCTTGTTCAAAGATTCAGTCAGACAAGGCGCAAGCATCCCCTCCAGAAAAAGGGTGATATCAAGGCAGCCATAAGGGAGGAGCGAAGCAGGCTCCAGGGTCTTAGGGAATATGCGGACAATTTCATTGACACGTCAAAAAAAAACGTGCACCAGCTCAGGCGCATGGTGCTGGATCTGTATTCCTCCAGGGATGACCTGGGGAAGCCGCTGATTCACGTCGTTTCTTTTGGTTTCAAATACGGCGTGCCTGCGGACGCCGGCCTTGTCTTTGATGTAAGATTCCTGCCCAATCCATATTTTGTGCCTGAACTTCGCCCCCTGAGCGGTCTTGAAGACCCTGTCTACGATTTTGTTTTCGACAAGGAAAAAACCAGGGAGTTCACCCGGCGCCTCGAGGATCTGTTCGCCTTTCTGATTCCCCTGTATCAGGAGGAGGGAAAGGTTTACATTGTCATAGGAATAGGATGCACCGGCGGGAGGCACAGGAGCGTTGCAGTTGCAAGGTGGTTGGGGGAGTTGTTTACACGGCAGGGCCGGGAGGTTATTGTCACCCATAGAGATCTGGACAGAGAAGGATAACCATAAATGATCGGAGTAGTTGTAGCCGCACACGGAAACCTGGCACAGGAACTTGTTCAAACCACAAATTTCATAGTAGGCAGGCAGGAAAACATCGTGGCCCTTTCCATTGATCCATCGAGGTCCGTGGATGAGATGCAAAATGAAATAAAACGGGCTATAAGGCAGGTTGATCAAGGCGACGGGGTATTATTGCTGGCTGATATGTTCGGAGGCACTCCAGCAAACATGAGCTTGAGCTTCCTGGAAGAGGGCAGGGTGGAAGTCATAACCGGAACCAATCTCCCCATGCTTATAAGGCTTTCCCAGTGCAGGGATGGTTCCATGGATCTTTATGAAACTGCTGCATCCATAGTGGAGTATGCTCGAAAGAGCATAAACCAGGCGGCACAGATTCTCAAAATATAATCTCATCCCACAGTATGGAGCCGGGCCGGAACCCGGTAAGTATTCGTCCCGGAGGGTGCAGGGATCTCCTGTTGAGAAGGGCAGTTCCGGCTGATCTTGATTCCATCTGGAATATAGAAAAAGAGGCTCATCTTCTTCCCTGGAGCAGAAGCAGTATTGAATACGAGCTGTTGCAGGAATCTTCTTCCGTATTCTGGGCGGCATGTACCAGAACCTCCTTGAAGGAGATAAGGGCATATGTATGTTTTCGTATATTTTACCATGAACTCTACGTCCTAAACCTGGCAGTAGATAAAAAGGCAAGAAGGAAGGGTCTTGGCACATGGATCATGTTCATGTGTCTGCGATTTGGAATGCAGAGGGGGGTGACCCGCGCAGTACTGGATCTTCACCGGGAGAACAAGGAGGCTGAAAGGTTTTACAGGAAAATGGGGTTCAGGTTTGCCGATCCTTTAGGGAAAAATCCAAAAATTTTTTCAGTTATGGAGATGCATTTCGCTGAAAGTTGTTTAGATTTTTTATATTAGAAAGAATGAAAAACATAAAAGGAGGATGGCCATGGCTATCAAGGTTGGAATAAACGGTTTTGGAAGAATAGGAAGGAATGTTTTCAGGGCATCCAAGATGTATCCTGAATTCAAGGACATTGAAATAGTGGCGGTCAATGATCTTACAGAAAACAGCGTCCTTGCCCACCTGTTGAAATATGATTCTGTCATGGGGCAGTTCGACGCCGAAGTCAAATGGGACGAGGATGGATTTCTGGTCAACGGAAAGCAGATACACTGCACGGCAATAAGGGAACCTTCCAAGATACCCTGGGGAGATTTCGGTGTCGAATATGTCATAGAAGCAACCGGGCGTTTCAGGGATGCTGCCCTGGCCCAGGGACATATTGAGGCAGGTGGCCAGAAGGTGATCATAAGTGCCCCAGCAAAGGGAGAGGATATCACCATAGTAATGGGCGTCAACGAAGATGACTACGACCCTGTCAATCATAATATTATCTCCAATGCCTCCTGTACCACCAACTGCCTCGCCCCTGTGGCCAAGGTAATTATGGACAGATTCGGCATAGTAAGCGGTCTTGTAACCACGGTCCATGCCTATACAAATGATCAGAGGCTCCTAGATTTTCCCCATAATGATCTGAGGCGCGCCAGGGCTGCGGCAGTGAACATGATCCCCACCAAGACGGGTGCAGCAGCTGCTGTGAGCAAGGTAATCCCGGAACTTCAGGGCAAGTTTGACGGCCTGGCTGTCAGGGTGCCTACGCCTGATGTCTCTCTGGTTGACCTTGTGGTCCACGTGGAGAAAAGCGCAACCGTTCCTGAAGTAAACGAGGCGCTTAAGGCTGCGGCCAACAAGTTCCTGGGTTACACGGAAGAACCCCTGGTCTCCAGTGATTTTTTGATGAACCCTCACTCCTCCATAGTAGATGCCCAGTGCACCAGGGTGGTCGAAGACAAACTGATAAAGGTCATGTCCTGGTACGACAACGAATGGGGCTATTCCAACAGGCTCCTGGATCTCATCCTCTTCATGGAAGCAAATAAGGCAGTCTGAAAATGGTGCAGATACTCGAGCAGTCCAAGGCCCTGAAGGTCAACCTCAAGGAGACCGAAGTAAAACAGCTTCACATTGCCGAGAAATACCAGGTCCTGAGAGAGGCTGTCTCCGATTACAAGGGTGTCCTCAGGGCTGCGGAAAATCTCCTCTTCGAGTTGCACCATCCCTTCAAGAACTGGTCTGCCCTGGTAACCGATCTGAGATCCTTTGCCCTCAAAAACTTCAACACCTACATACGTTCCCCCAAGGGTAGTGAGGCATGCAGGGTCTTGCTTGAAACCTTTCTGGATTTGATTGAAAAGGCCCCCAGAAAGAAGCAGAAACTTGCAGCTGCAGATGGCCTCCTGGCATACATGGAAAAGATCATCCAGGTAGCAGACGATTCCACCCTTCAGAAGCTCCTTCCGGCCTTTGCGGAAATCTTCAGGGATCTGAACCAGGTGGACAGGCAGATAATATCAGCCATTGCCACCAGTTTTCATCCTTTGGCAAGGCTTATGAAACGGCTGGCCGACAGGGTGCCTGAAAAGGGTGAACATTCGGACCTTTGGCACTGGTGCAAGGAGCTCATGCTCAAGGTTCGGCTAACTTCCTATGAATACTGGCTCGGCATCGAAGGCCCCCAGAAATGGCTGAAGCAGAGCCTTAGAAATTACGGCCTGCGCATCGATCCCTCTGATTATCAGAGGATAATGGGGCTGTTGGAGCCGGTAAGCCACAATTATTTCGAGGATCTCATCCATCAGGTCCGAGAAATAGCTTTGAAGAAAAAGGGAAGACATGCCGTCCTGGCCCTGGCAGAACTTCCAGGCTATATGGACATAGTCCGCAAATACAAGGAAATTGCACAGGAACTGGGCCAGATGCCTTGCAGCCTTTCCTTCGAGGATGACAAGGGCAGGGAAGTGGAAGGCATATCCATCTATCTCCTGTTTTTGTTTCATATGGTGGAGATGGAGGGTCTGAACCTCATTCATGAGGAGATACTTAGACAGCTCAACAAGAACCTTTTATGCCTTGTAAAAACCGCTGATTTTTATGAGCTGAGAAAGGTCCTGCCCAGGAGTTTTGCCCTTTTGAAGCAGCAGGTGGGGCAGTTTCCCCGCACTGCCCTCCAGTGCATAAATGCCCTGGGCAGGGAGATACTTCAGAGGGAAAATACCAGGCTCATCGAGCTCTTCCTGGAAGAAGTGGTGAAATTCGGCTTCCAGCCCCCGGGAATCCAGGGGGTGGATATAGAGTGGCATGTCCTCAGCAACCCGGCGCATCTTCAGAACATAAGGGCCTGGCTGGACCTAGTCTGTCTGAAGCCCAAGGTGTGCAGCACACTTCTTTCCGCCCTTACCATAAATCTGCAGCTTGGCGGCACCTGCATAAAGGACACTGATCTGTTTCAGAGGGATATCACCAGGCTTTTGAACAGCGAAATAGAGCCTATATACAATCTGGTAAAGGAATTTGCCAGGACCATACCCGTCTATTTCAACGAGATTGGAGCCGAGGGCCTCTTGAGAGATGTCTCCACGGAACTGGACGAGATCTCCCGCAGAAAGGATCTTCTGATTCATTTTCTCAGGAAGCAGAGCCACGTGGAGAGCAACAACCTCATAGTGGATTTTATCGAGGCCATCTTCTGTTTCTGGTATTCCAGGGAGAAATCAGGCCTGGCTTCCTATCTGGCTCCAGAGATCATGGGGCAGATCCCAACTTCCGGGCCATACGTGGACCACGTTCACAAGATAATCAGATTCCTGGCCTCAAGCCTGGGAATGGAACCATTTGCACGAAAGCTGGATGTGTTCCTCAATGTCCCTGAGAAGAAGATCAGGGACATCATCAGCAAGGTACAGGACGTGCCTCCACATGAAAAAAGGCGCGTGGAACTGCTCATCAAGATGTACCGCCTGGAGTACATGAAATACCATCTGGGCGTTCAGGAAATTCGTTATCACCTGGAAGAGGCCAAAAAACTCGGCTTTGAAGGCCTGGACAAGGTCATAGATATAATAGATTCCAAGGACAGCGAGTCCGCCCTGAAGGTCATCCTGGATGAACTGGAAAACCTGAAATCCATCATACTTTCCAGGGAAAGATTCGAGGTACAGGAAAGCATCTACCACAAGAGGCATATTGCAGCAGATATTCCCTCCATGTACGGGAAATACCATGAGAAAAAGTTTGATGCCCTGGGCCTTACATTCCGCCTGGAAAACCTGGGAAACATCTTTTTCGAGCGGCTTATTGCAGAAATCGAGGTGCCCTTTATTACCAGGGCCACCTTCGTGACCATCCTGAGGCACCTGAAGCTCCTCTGGCGTGCAGTTCAGCTGAACGGGGTGTATTCCAAGAAATTTGTCACCTATCTCACCCTGCTTGAAAAGTCCCTTGGAGTGAGACGTTTTTCCTTCACCCAGTATCTGGATATCGTAAAGGGGCTTTCCGAGGGTGTCAAAGACATGATTTATGTCTATTACCTGAGCCCCCATGAGGATAATCTGAATGAGATCATCCGGCAGCTTTGGCCGGACAAGATACTGCCGAAATACAAGGGTGCCATCTCCGATGATGCCTCTTTGACCGATGTTGTGCATCACGTGTCAGAGTCATTTTTAAGAGGGCTCATTTCTTCCACCTTCGGCCTTCAGCATCTTGATAATTTCATAGCAAGGCTCTACCAGGTACTAAGAGAGCAGAGAGAGTTCCTGGAACCAAGGGAGCTGGATATGCTTCTGAGTTACGATCCGGGCCAGGACCTTTGTTCCATCTACAAGCCGGACAAGGCCACAGGCAACCTCATCCAGCTTGGAAACAAGGGCTTTAATCTTCTTCTCCTTGCCCAGGAGGGCCTGCCTGTTCCGCCTGCAATAGTTGTGACCACCGAGGTCTTCAGGTATTACTCCCTGTTTTACAAGCTGCCCGGGGCCTATCGTAATTTCAGACGACAGGTGCGCCATGGAATCATGGAGCTTGAGGAAAGGTGCGGTTCAAGCTTCGGCAAGAGAGACAATCCCCTCCTGCTTTCAGTCAGGAGTGGAGCCGCCATTTCCATGCCGGGCATGATGTCTACCATCATAAATGTGGGCATAAATCCTGAAATTGCCCAGGGGCTTGCGGAAAAGACGGGAAATACCTGGTTTGCCTGGGATAATTACCGCAGGTTTGTTCAGTCATGGGCCATGTCCCACGGCCTTGAAAGAGAGGTCTTCAGCTCCCTTATGGAGGCCCAGAAGGCCAGGTACGGAGTAAATAAAAAGCGCCATTTCAGCGGGGAGCAGATGAAGGAACTGGCCCTTGCCTACCGGGAGGCCGTGATAGAAAGAGGCATAGAGGTGGAAGACGATCCCTTTGAACAGCTCCTGGCCTCAATTCGCCTGGTACTTCAGTCCTGGAAATCCGAAAAGGCCAAGGCCTACCGTGAAATAATGGAGATCTCCGATCATTGGGGAACTGCCGTGATCGTGCAGTCAATGGCCTATGGAAACCTTTCCTCATCTTCTGGTACTGGAGTGGTCTTTACTGCCAATCCCCACAAGAAGCTGGACCGGATCAGTCTGTGGGGAGATTACACCGTGGGCAACCAGGGTGAGGATATCGTGAGCGGTCTGGTGGCAACCAGTCCCATTTCCGTGGAGCAGAGCGAATCCATCGGGGTTCCAGTTGAAGACAGCATGGAAAAACGCTTCCCGAATATCTACAAGGCCCTGCTGGACTGGGTCAAATATCTGATATTCGACAAGAAGTGGACACCACAGGAAATAGAGTTCACCTTCGAGGGCGAGGAGGGCTCACAGCTTTATATCCTCCAGACCAGGGACATGGTTACCAAGAGAAGGGGCAGGGTCAGCGTGTTTGTGCCGTCAGAAGACCTGGAAAGGAGTTATGTCTCCAGGGGAATAGGCGTGAGCGGCGGTGCCCTGAGCGGCAAGGCCGTCTTCACCCTGGAGGAGATAGAAGAGATAAGAAGGAGAGAACCTGATACCAAGCTGATACTGGTTCGTTCAGATACCGTGCCTGATGACATCAGGGGTATTTCGGCGGCTGACGGGATACTTACAGCCAAGGGGGGTCAGACCTCCCATGCCTCCATTGTGGCATTCAGGCTGGACAAGACCTGTGTTGTGGGCTGTGAGCAGATGAAGGTCTACGAACTGGAGGGAAGGGCCGAAGTTCAGGGGCATGTAATTCGCTCAGGGGATTATGTCAGTATTGACGGCCGAAACGGCTTTGTCTATCTGGGACGTCACAACACGAGAATGGAAGAGGATGCTTCCCTTGTTTAGACATCAATGCCTGTATGGACATAACAAGCCGGTGAGAATATAAGATAAAAAATAAACCGGGTTTTTCTGCCTGGTGCGGTTATTTTCCTCTATAGTGTATTCAGAAACCTGTTGAGGATTCCGGCAGGACCTTTGTGGGCAAGCTGCTTGAAGGTCCTGGGGATAGGATAGTTTGAATAAAAAAGAATAGCTGGAGGTATCCCATGTCTGTTTCCACCAATGAAACCCGTCCCATGAAGCTCGGTATAAACGGTCTTGGACGTATTGGCAAACTGAGTCTCTGGTATCATGTGAGCAAAAGGACCTTTTCTGAGATAGTGGTCAACATCGGCCGCCAGGTAGGCCAGGGGCTCCAGGACATAGCTGCGGCCATAGAAAGAGACAGCACATATGGGAGGCTTGGTGCCTATCTTTACGGGCATAAATGTCCAAGGGTAATCGAAAACCTTAACGAGGCTGCGGGCACCATGACAGTAGACGGAGTGCCGGTGACCATACTGCGGGAAAGCAGGGATCCAAAGGGCATTGACTGGCAGGGGCATGACGTCCGCCTGGTGGTGGACACCACTGGTGTCTTTCGGGATCCCACTGTTTCAGGAGATCATCCCCGCGGAAGCCTCAGGGGACACCTGGAAGCAGGCGCCGAAAAGGTGATCCTTTCTGCACCTTTCAAGATAGGAGACAAGGCGGCAGATATGCCTGAAGATGCAGTTACTACTGTCATGGGTATAAACGAGGATGATTATATTCCTGAAAGACACAACCTTGTTTCAGCAGCATCCTGTACCACCACATGCCTGTCATTTATGGTAAAGCCCATACTGGACCACTTCGGTGCCGCCAACATCCTTTCTGCCTCTATGGTGACCGTCCATGCAGCCACAGGCAGCCAGCAGGTTCTGGACAGGCTGCCTAAGACCGGTGCCAAGGATCTCAGAAAAAACAGGAGCATTTTCAACAATATCATCCTTACCACCACAGGGGCAGCAAAGGCCCTGGGGCTTGTCATCCCTGAGATGAAAAACATCGGTTTTATTGCAGAATCAGTTCGTATCCCCACGAATACCGGCTCCCTTATCGTCCTTGTCATGACCATACAGGACGAAAGTCTGGAGAATCCCATAAACCGGGAGCTTATAAACGGCATCTACAAAAAGGCTGCAGACGGCCCCATGAAGGGCAGGCTGATATTTACGCAGGAGCAGCATGTGTCAAGTGATATCATCGGCATGCCGGCTGCAGCAGCCATCATTGAAGGAACAGAGACCCATACCCGTACTGCCACCATCCAGATAGACCCGCGCAAGGCATGCAGGGGGCTTGACAAGTCCACCACCATAATTTGCGATACCATAACCATACCAATTACCAAGATGGTGGTATACGGCTGGTATGACAATGAACTCGGCAGTTATACAAATCTTCTCGGGGAAAGGACCACGTCAATCGCAGATTCCATGATGTAGGCGGAGGACATGTCATGAT
>JALVJO010000066.1:0-5274 GCA_027028245.1 Deltaproteobacteria bacterium | reverse complement strand
GGGTGGATTTCAACGTGCCCCTTGATGAAAAATGCAGGATCACAGACGACCACAGGATCAGGGCTGCACTGCCCACAATAAGGTACGCCCTGGAAAATGGGGCTTCGCTGATAGTGGCTTCTCACCTGGGCCGTCCCAAGGGCAAGCGGATTCCTGAGATGAGTCTTGCTCCGGTAGCAGAGCGGCTTTCCATGCTCATTGACCTCGAGGTCCAGATGGCTCCGGACTGCATAGGGCCTGAGGTTGAAAAGATGGCCGGGGCACTTGAGCCCGGCCGGGTGCTTCTGCTTGAAAATCTCAGGTATCACAGTGAAGAGCAGGCCAACGACCCCGGGTTTGCCAGGGCCCTCGCATCCCTGGCACAGGTATATGTAAATGATGCATTTGCAGTCTCACACAGGGCTCATGCCTCTGTGGTGGGAGTGCCGGCCTGTATCAGGGAATGTGCGGCAGGGTTTCTCCTCAAGAATGAGATTACCTATTTTGAAAAGGCCATGAAGAATCCGGAGCGTCCCCTGCTGGCCATCCTGGGAGGGGCCAAGGTGTCCAGCAAGCTCGGTGCAATAGAAAACATACTTCCCAGGGTGGACAGGCTCATCATAGGAGGGGCAATGGCCAATACCTTTCTCCTTGCACAGGGGTTTGAAGTGGGCAGATCCCTTACCGAGCCTGACCTTGTTGAAACAGCCAGGGCCATCATGGAAAGCGCCCGGAACTCGGGAACGGAATTTCTACTTCCGGTTGACTGCGTGGTTGCAGATAAGATCTCGGAAGATGCAAGGACAGAGGTGGTGAAGGCTGCCCAGGTCCCGAATGATATGATGATAGTAGACATCGGTCCTGAAACACTGGAGGCCTTCAAGCGGGCTGTTTCCGATGCTGCCACCATAGTATGGAACGGCCCCATGGGAGCCTTTGAAATAGAACCCTTTTCCAAGGGCACAATGGAGCTTGCACATGCAGTGGGCAGGAGCTCGGCTCTTAGCATAATAGGCGGTGGAGATACGGATCTTGCAATTAACCGGGCAGGAGAGGCAGAAAACGTCTCTTACATGTCCACAGGCGGCGGTGCCTTTCTGATGCTTTTGGAAGGAAAGGAACTTCCGGGTTTCAAGGCCCTTGAAGAGTGCGGCAGGGGCTGAAAGGGAGAAAAGGAATATGAAGAAAAGGATCCCGATTCTGGCAGCCAATTGGAAGATGCATAAAACCATTGAAGAGATGAGAGAGTTTTTTAGCTCCTTTCTGCCTCTTGTGGAGGGTGTCAGCGGCAGACAGATAGTCATTGCTCCATCATTCGTGGGAATAATGGAGGCATGCAGGCTGACATCTGGTTCCCAGGTAAAGATTGCCGCTCAGAACATGTATTTTGAGGAACAGGGGGCCTTTACAGGAGAGATATCTCCCCTGATGATACGTTCTGCCGGTGCCGGCACGGTGATTCTCGGCCATTCTGAACGAAGACACGTATTCGGAGAGGGAGATGAACTTATTTCCAAAAAGGTGAAATCTGCCGTGGACCACGGGCTTCATGCCATCCTGTGCATCGGGGAAACCCTGGAAGAGAGAAACCAGGGGCAGACCGGAGAAGTCCTTGGCCGCCAGCTCGGTAAGGGGCTGTCAAAGCTGAACGGCGATGATTTTGTCGGAATATCAATAGCTTATGAGCCGGTTTGGGCCATAGGTACAGGGCAGACTGCCTCCATAGAACAGATTCAAAAGGCCCACGACTTTGTGCGCCTGACAGTGGCAGAACATGCCGGAGAACCTGTTGCAGAACAAATAAGAATATTGTATGGTGGCTCGGTCAAACCCGGAAACGTCAAGCAGATTATGGAACTTGAAGACGTGGACGGAGCCCTTGTAGGGGGTGCGTCCCTGGAGCCTGAAAGTTTTGCAGGGATCGTCAAGTTTGAAGAAAACTGAATAGGTAATCAATTTAATGTTTACATTTTTAGTGGTTGTTCATGTAATTACCTGCACCGTGCTTGTTATCACGGTGCTGCTGCAGCAGGGCAAGGGTGCAGAAATAGGTGCAGTGTTCGGTTCCAGTGAGGCAATATTTGGAAGCACTGGTCCTGCAACGCTTCTGAGTAAGGTTACTACAGTAAGTGCCGTGGTATTCATGCTGACTTCCCTTTCCCTGACCTATCTGTCCATTCACACCAGGGGAGAGTCAGTAATGAGAAAGGTTCAGCAGGCGCCTGTGGTTCCGGCCCAGATGCCGCCTATGACTGCGGCACCATCTGCTGACCAGGCTGCTGACCAGGCAGCCAAGGCCCCAGCTGCGGCTAAGCAGCAGGCTGTTAGGCCTCCAGCAGAATCAGGGGCTGCACAGCAGGCTCATAAAACCCAAACCGCAACTCAGCCTGAAAAGGCCGCTTCTTCTCCGGCCCCAAGTGCCGCTACGTTCCCCGATTCGGGGTCGGCGGGTGAAGTGCCGGCAGCTGGACAAAAGCCGGCTGCAAAACCGAATAAATAAGTTTAGCCATCCAAGTGCCGAAGTGGTGGAATTGGTAGACACGCTATCTTGAGGGGGTAGTGGGCAACCGCCCGTGGGGGTTCGACTCCCCCCTTCGGCACCATTTTAAAGAGCGATTGATTAATTATTCCTCTTGACAATTTTTGTTCAAGGGAATATAAGATATGTGTCATTTCTGAGCGCAGATTCATTTTAAACCTTAATGAATGAGAATTCATTTAGATAACCCGGGTAGTAGGCTCGAAAAATCAAAAAATTATTTAAGAAAGGAGATTTAGGGCAATGGCTTTAGTAAATCCACACGGTTCGCAAAAGAAGCTCATGCCGCTTCTCTTGAAAGGTACTGAAAGAGAAGATGAGATTGGGCGCGCAAAAGATTATAAGAGGCTGAATATCTCTTCCAGAGAATCAGGCGATATCCTCATGCTGGGCATGGGCGCGTTTACCCCGCTGAACGGCTTTATGGTACAGGAAGATTATGACGGCGTAGTAGAAGACATGAAGCTGCGCAAGGTGGACCCGGGCACGATGTGGCCTCTGCCTGTTACCCTGTCAGTTGATGAAGAACAGAGAAAGACCATAGATGTGGGCGACAAGGTTGCGCTTTATGACAGCGAGACTGGCGATCTCATGGCAACCATGGAGATCCAGGAAATCTGGGAGCCTGACAAGAGGAAGGAATGCGAACTATGCTTCAAGGGTGACGGCCCGGATTCTGAAAAATTCTGGGAAGTGGCCGAAGAAGATCATCCCGGCGTACAGCAGGTCCTTAACTCCGGCAAGTATTATGTAGGCGGCCCCATCAAGACCCTGTCTGAGAAGGATTTCAAGCAGCAGTACGGCGATGCCTACATGCATCCTGAAGTTTCAAGAAAGATTTTCGAAGACCGGGGCTGGAGCACAGTAGCAGCGTTTCAGACCAGGAACCCCATACACCGCTCCCATGAGTTCCTTACCAAGATAGCCCAGGAAGTCCTGGATGGCGTATTCATTCACGCCCTGGTGGGTAAGCTGAAACCTGGCGACATTCCTGGAGACTGGAGGATGAGGTGCTATAAGGCACTGCTGGACAATTACTACAACATGGAGCGCACAGTTCTCGGTGTGTATCCCCTTGAAATGCGCTATGGCGGCCCCAAGGAAGCTCTCCTTCACGGAATATTCCGCCAGAATCACGGCTGCTCGCATCTCATTATCGGCCGTGACCATGCAGGTGTAGGCGACTTCTACGGACTGTTTGAGGCACAGGAAATCTACGACAAGCTGTGGGACGGCGCCCTTGAGCTTCAGCCCCTCAAGATCGACTGGACATTCTGGTGTCACAAGTGCGGAGGCATGGCTTCACTCAAGACCTGCCCCCATGACAAGGAAGACAGGGTTGTGGTCAGCGGCACCAAGTTCCGCCGTCTCATGAGCGAAGGCAAAATCGACGAGGTTCCGCCGGAATTTTCAAGGCCGGAGGTTCTCGAAATACTTGCAGAGTACTACTCAAATCCCGAAGCAAGAGCCGTTAAGATCAAGAAGGGTGCATTTGAAGACCTGAAGTAGAAATTGAATTTAAAGGTGTAGAGGCTGCGGGCCGCGACGGCCCGCCTTATCAATTGTCAAGGACGTAAATAAAAAACGTGTAGGAGGTATTAAAATGCCAAGCTTTGTCAACCCAGAAAAATGTGATGGTTGCAAAGGTGGGGAGAAGACAGCATGCATGTACATCTGCCCCAATGACCTGATGGTTCTGAATCCAGACGAGATGAAGGCCTACAACCAGGAACCTGATCAGTGCTGGGAGTGCTACTCCTGTGTAAAGATCTGTCCGCAGGGTGCAATCGAAGTCCGCCACTATGCTGACCTGGCCCCCATGGGCGGCTATGTACAGCCCATGCGCGGTACCGATTCCATTATGTGGACTATCAAGTTCAGGAACGGCAACGTAAAGCGCTTCAAGTTCCCAATCAGGACTACTCCCGAAGGTTCAATTAAGCCCTATGACGGAAAGCCCTCGCCAGGCGCTGACCAGTTGGACAACGGGTTGCTCTTTACCGAGTCTGCAGATGACTCCAAAGCAACTGCCACACCGTCAGACTATAGCTAGGCCGTAGCTTAGGGTAGCAAGTTTAGCTTTTGGATTTGGACCAATAAATTTTTAAAGGAGGATTAGAACATGGCACTTCGAAATAAACCGACTTGGGAGCTGCTGGCTGAGCCAGATCTTTCCAAGGTAGCTGTTGAAGAGTATAATTATGATGCTCTTATCGTCGGCGGTGGTATGGCAGCATGCGGTGCTGCATGGGAAATCGGCAAATGGCTGCCTGACGGAGCCACCTGCTGCATGGTAGACAAGGCATCTGTTGAGCGTTCCGGTGCTGTGGCACAGGGCCTGTCCGCTATCAACACCTACATTGGCGAAAATACCCCTGCAGATTACGTCCGCATGGTCAGGAACGACCTCATGGGTGTTGTCCGCGAAGACCTGATCTTTGACTTGGGACGCCACGTTGACGATTCAGTTCTCCACTTTGAGGAGTGGGGACTTCCCATCTGGAAGCAGAAGGGCGACGAAGGAAAATCCCTCAGGGACGGCGGCCGGCCTGTGCGTACAGGTAAGTGGCAGATAATGATCAATGGCGAGTCCTACAAGTGTATCGTAGGTGAGGCAGGAAAGGCAGCCCTTGAAGAAAAGGGTTATGACCTTCATGAGCGCGTATTTATAGTCAAGCTTCTCCTTGATGCCAACAAGGAAAATACCATAGCAGGCGCAGTTGGCTTCAGCACACGTGAAAACAAGGTCTGCATCT
>JALVJO010000065.1 GCA_027028245.1 Deltaproteobacteria bacterium | reverse complement strand
TCATGACAAGAAACAATCCTCAATAATCCAGGATTATGCAGCTCGTAAGTTTGCCGAAGGTGCAAGGAGACGTACTATGGTACTTCAAGTGCCCGATCCCGCGCATCGCGGGACAAATTCGGTGAAATTGCGAGCCCCTTGTGGCTTCAAATGCCAAACGTTTTTGCTGTTGGAACCTGTCACCATTTAGATGAATATTTTCTGGCATTATATTAACGATAATTTACTGAAATTATAAAAAATCATTTTGTTCGGCATTTGAAGTGCATAATTTGGAATAATACACTCTCTTGCATCCAAGCCACTGATCCCGGACATGATCATGAACCCGGGCACTGACGGCTCAGAGCCCTTGATTCCAGAATTTCCCGAAGACCGATTACCATGGATGCCGCCACAGCGCACTCGAGGCCAAAGGGCAGATAACCTGCATATCCCAGGACCGGCATCTCGAATATCCTGAACTGCCCCACAAAGGGGATAGAATAGATCCATTTGGCATAGCTGTAATAGTTCCACATCTCCCAGAAAAACCCGCAAATAAGTCCGCTTGCAGCAAGTCTGCACACCCCGGTCCAGTTGCCATGGGAAATACCCTGAAATACATGTGGGATATCCAGCAATGAATCAACTGATGTAAAAATCAGCAGGGGCGCCATCCAAAGGAGGGGGAAAAGTATGTCGGGCAATATTCCTATGGCAAGAAGGCCTGCAGAAGAAAGCATCAAGACCGAAATTGCTGCACTGCGGCTAGCTTGAAATCGAAGAGGCATTAAGGATCCGAAGGCCTTCTCAAACCGGCTGCAGACCTTCAGTAGTTCATTCATGGAAAGTACTGCTGGCAGGACTGTGGAAAATGAAATGGAAGCCGTCACGCAGTATTCCACAGGAGAGAAATCTTCAATACCCACATAATACCAATTCTGCACAAAGCGGTTCAGATATTCAAAATACCACCAGAAAAGACTGCTCAGCGGAAACAGGAGAAAAAATTTCATGGGCATTCTCTCCAGAAGACTGGTGCCCTTAAGCCAATGGGAGACGCCGTTCAGCAGAAAAACAAAGCTGAACCACAAAGGGATGAAGGTATATTGCTGAAATGATTTGAACCATGAAAATCTGCTCCAGGAGACAGTCCAGGACAATAGGCACATCAAGGCAGCGGCTGCGCCCCACCACGGAAAATCTGACATTGGCTGTGCCGGGATGCCTGTTGCCCCGGAAGCCCGTAAAAATCTTCTTACAAAGGGCATTAAAAATCCGATGATAACAGCTGCCAGAAGGGTAAAGACAAGCCAGGAAGGCCCTGCATGCTTCACGTATCTGGTCAAAGGAGGAAATTCCAGGTATTGGTCTACCCCGGCGCCTCGAAGATAGATACCTGCTGCAGGCAGCACCAGCAGCAATGAAAGGGAAAAGATGCGTGAAATAAGATTTCTCATCTTGAAAGGTCAAAGAGAGTCAGGGTAGATTGAGACATAACAGGCCCAGACCACCAGTGCTCCCATGTCTACTATATACAGTAAGGAGATAAAGGCAGACAATTTATGTGTGCTTATTAATATGGTATCAGGTCCGTTTTTGGAAAAGAGCAAAAATCCAATTAAATAAAAGGAAACTCAGGCAATGCACCATCACACTCTTTCTAACAGATTTTTTGAG
>JALVJO010000064.1 GCA_027028245.1 Deltaproteobacteria bacterium | reverse complement strand
CGATCTTTGGATATCTATGCTTTTTGCCTCATGCCCAACCACATCCACATTCTTTTGAGGCCTCGCGAAACCGGGCTTCAGGAGGCCATGAGAGATCTATTCGCCCGTTATGCCATGGTTTTCAACAGGAAGTATGAGAGGAAAGGGCATCTTTTCGGGGGACCTTATCGTCAAGCTGTCTGTTTGGATGATTCGTACCTGCTTGCAGCCTCACTTTATATTCATATGAATCCTGTGAGAGCTGGGCTTGTTTCAGATCCATTTGAATATCGCTGGTCCTCAGTCAAGCTATATAGTGATTTGGATGCACCTCCCTCGTTTGTAAAACCGTTTTTTGTGCTTGGTCTGTTAGCAAAGGAACCCAAGAAGCAAATAGAGACCTATTCCCGATTGCTGGATCGCTCTTTGAAGATTGATCCGGGGGATGTATTGGAAAAGACAGACGTAGTAAGTCGTTTTTGTAAAGTACTTGTTCGCGATTTCCCTTCGGTATTTTCCCGTATACGTAAAAAGAAGCAGATTGCTCACCTTACCGGTTTAGAACTCCTCGATGACGAGGAAATAGAGCAGACAATTCAAAATATGAGGGATCGGAAAGCGAAGATATCTCCAGAGGAGAAAAAGGCCCGAAAGTTTCTTGTAGAACAGCTTATAGCCAGGGGATACAAAAGAAAAGACATAGCAGGGAAACTCGGGATTTCTGTCAAAACTGTGTACAATATTCTCAAGGCTCAGACTTAGATCTCGAAAAATTTACCGATCTCAGCCCCAGGCCGAAATTGGCAACACATTACTCGCTTTTCATTACCGCTTTGCGCCCAAGGCTCTTTTAGGTAATGTTTTGAACCGCCTGCTGTGCTCAAGATGCTACCTCCGCCAAGTAAAAATCAACCGCAAAGTAAGTTGTATTTAGCCAACGGTCACCCCGATGGATAAAAGAATTGCTCCATGGCGTCCTTTGCGCCTTTGCGGTTCAGCTTGGTAACCAGCTCGTAAAAGGGGAGGAATATTACGGTCGTTTTATCTATCCTCAGCTGGGCTTTGAGCTCAAGGTTTATCACCCATGCCGTTACAGGCCGGTATCTTTTTATGAAGCTCCTTAAAGACCGCGTCATCTCAGGCCTCGTCAGGTTTTTGTATTTTACTTCTATGGGCAGGATATTGTTGCCCGAGGATAGCACGAAATCCACTTCTGCCTTGTCCTTTGTCCTCCAGAAATGGATTGTAGCTGGAGAGAATGCGATTTTTTTTCGAAGCATGTTGAAGACCAGGTTTTGGAAAAGGAAACCAGCCTGGCTTGGCAGGGAAATATTTCCAAACATGCCGATTGCATAATTTCTCAGGCCGAGGTCAAGGAAATATACAGACGGGGATTTGGTAAGCTCTTTCCTGATATTCCTATAGAAAGGAGTGATACGGCGGATGATAAAAGTTTTTTCAAGGTATTCAAGATAGTTTTTTAAGGTTTTTGTGCTGATGCCGATTGTCGAGGAGAGTTCTGAAAAGTTGATTATTTTTCCTACCTGGTCTGCCAGAATCTGGACAAGCATCCTGAAGGCATCCAATTTTTCTACCCTGAGAAGGAATGCCACGTCCTTTTCCAGGTAACTTCGGAATATTTCATCAATTATCCTCATTTTTTCTTCGAGAAGTTCTTCGGTTACAAGCCTTGGATATCCGCCGAAATTCAGGTATTCGTGCAGGAATTTTTGCAGAAGATCCTTTTCGGTTTGGCAGAATTCAGACAGCCTTTCTTCCCATCGGTACGACGTGCGGAAGTCTAGGAATTCCTTGAAGCCTATGGTGGACAATTCGAAGAGGCGCTTTCTTCCTACCAGGGACTCATGGATTTTCTCTTTGAGCTCAAGGCTTCCTGAACCTGATACGATCAATTTATAAGGGATCCTGCGGTCATAGATTCCTTTCAGAAAAATTCCTGCATTTTCCTTTCTTTGAATCTCGTCAATGAAGACAAAGCCTTTGGCATCTCCAAGTTCCAGTTTTAACTTGTTTAAAAGGGCCTGTTGCGAAGAGAAATACGGAAGATCAGACTCGTAATCCAGGCTCAAGAACAAGGTAGATGCCCCGCTATTTTCGAGATATTTTTTGAGGTGGAGCATCAGGGTGGTTTTGCCTGCCTGCCTTGGACCGACAATCAGGCTGATTTCTGGTTTGTCCAGGTGTTTTTTGAGGGGTTTAAATAGCGAGCGCTTAATCATTCATTCAATTTAACCCGATTATTTAGAAAAAATAAAGTTAAAATTATCGTATTTTCTTGTACCACGGTCTCCTTTTAATCCCGGATTATGCACTTCAAATGCCTGAAGAAAGTAATTTCATTGAGCCGTTCTCGCATCTGCAAACAGGACATGGGCAGGTACTGCCAGCATGTTTTCTTCCCATATCTCTATGCTGTCACCCAGGTAGACCACAATTCCGGCAAGGAGGGGCCCATCCAAGTAGGCATCCAACCCTCTGAAATGACGGCCATTCAGGCGGGCTGCGCGTTCTCCCGCCTTCATTTCCCAGGCGATGTAGCCGCCACTTGGAAGCCTTGTCAAGAGGTCCACCTCTCGGCCATCCTTGGTACGCAGGTATATGAGTTCTGTTTTCAGTCCAAGGGTGCGGCATACCTTGTGGATTTCGGCAATGATTGCGATCTCGAACTGCTGCCCGGTTAGGCCGGCCCTGAGACCAGAAAGCACCCTCTGCATCCCGATATCTGCCCAGTGGAGGCGTGGTGCCTTTATGAGCCGTTTCTTGGCACGGGAACGGTAAGGTGGCAGCAGGAAGGCTGGTAGCTCAACATCAGGTAGCGGAGGTACTTCTTGGCAGTATGGTTATATTGACACCATCTACGGAAAGCTCTTTCTCCTCCTCTATGGTGATTATTGTTCCCTATTTCTGGCCGAGTTCATTGCAGGCTTCGACCAGGGAGCGGGGCAGATTGATCTTAACACGGCTACTGTGGCGGAACTCCAGTGCCTTCCATCGGTGCGTCCCAAGACAGCGGAAAGAGTAGTGGAATACCGGGAAAAACATGGGGCGTTTCACAGCGTGGATGAGCTGGTGAATGTCAAGGGAATCGGGATGAAAAGGCTGGAGCGGATCCGATCAATGGTTACCGTGGATGAAGGAGACTGATTTTTTTCTGAAGATGAGTATTTCAAGGACCTCGGGGCATCCCCGGGGCCCTTTGCTATCCGTGGAATCCGCATTCATATGTGCCCGCAGAAAAAATGGGACACGGATTTGCACAGATGAACACAGATCATTTACTTTATGAATTATGAATGGGCGGCTCGTTCCTGTAAGGCGCGGGCCGGGAAATGATGAAGCAGGACTTCCTGTTCCAGACCGCAGCCGCATTCCTCTAAGAGCTCCGCGAGCCTTTCAACATCCTGGTCTCCGCAGGCGCGCAATCGTGCAAGGGTTCCGGTCTGGTTGGTAATAAGGGATGACTTCCCAAATTTCTTGACCAGGTTTTTTATGCCTGGGGGCACGTACAACCCTGCCCGCTCCCTGATGGCGTTCCTGAGACGAAGGTATTCAGAAAGACCGACCGGGTCATAGTCCCCAAGGTGCAGCACTGTAGTCCCTGCCATAATATCAGAGGAGAGCCAGGCCAGGACCAGCCTCGAGATCCTTCCTCCACTGTAGAGAACAAGCTTCATGTCAAGGCCGAGGCGTTCAAAATTGAGAAATACCTCAAGGTTTTCCACAATTGCTAT
Organism: Deltaproteobacteria bacterium; assembly: GCA_027028245.1. GTDB lineage: Bacteria > Desulfobacterota > Dissulfuribacteria > Dissulfuribacterales > QOAL01 > QOAL01. The sequence continues at coordinate 1,454 of JALVJO010000064.1, read as the reverse complement.
CCGGCCCGCAAAGGCCCACCTGAATGGCCGTTCCAGCCGCAGGGCGGCAAGTCCTGCAAGCCTTGTCAGTTCGGCGACCTGAAACGAGGCTCCCCCCGGGTCCCGGGAAAGGAGCCTGGCACTGCCAAAGCCCCGAAGAAGCACGGGTTGTGCCCATGTGCTGCCTGCCGCCTTTGCGTCCCGCCGGCACAGGACCGCCTCCATTTTTGGTAGGGAAGAGCAGGCCTGGAAGGACCCTTCCCCCTCATTCTTGAAGTCCGCGGGAAACAGTTTTTCCGCAAAGTCAGCAAGGGCCTCTTTTGTTCTTACCACCACCCTCCGGCCGGCCCCGGCCCTCTGCTCCTCCAGAACCCCTGACTCGAAAAGAGACGCCAGCCTCCCCCTTTGCCTCCGGCTGAGAGCGGATGCCGGGATGGCCCCATCCTCGATCAGGGCCTTCAACCTATCTGCCAGTGGATCACGGCGCATGGGCATGGTCCGCCACCACGGTTGCAGTGCGTTTTTCCAGCCGGAGCAGGCTGGTCCTGGGCTCCAGGACAACCCTTCCCTGCTGCTCGGTCAGGTAGTAGATGTTTTCCGCCACGGCCATGGCCTCAGGACTTGCCAACACCGGGGTAAAACCCAGCGTCCTGGACTGGTCCACTATGGCCTGCAGGTTGTTGTGGTCAAGGCTTGATACCTCATCCAGGTAGTAGGGGATTCTCACATCTTCCCTTCCCAGGAGGCCCCTCAGGAGGATGAGGTTTACGATGACCTTTATGGTTATGGTGGTTCCGTGGGATTCAATATTCTCCAGATGAGGATAGGTTTTCTCCTCCCCCTGTATGTCGTGTACCTCAAATTGTATGTCAAAAAGGTCTGAGAGCCCGACCCTGGGATATTTGGAAAGAAGTCTTCCGAGCCCTTCCATGGCGTCTCTGGTCCTTTCTGGGTCAGCAAACAGGGGGAGTTCCTCGCCCTGGGAAAGCTCCCTGATCCTCCTGACCCATTCAGAACGTTCGGCCACGACCAGCCTCAGGCGGGCGAGGTTCGACACGCTTACGCCCTTGAGTGCCCTGTTTACCTGGCCAACCCGGCCCTTGAGCGCGTCCAGGTCCCTGGCAAGGCCCTTGAATGAGCTTCTAAGGCCAACGGCAATGGAGGTCCAGAGTTCCTCCACTGCCCGCTGCTTTTCATCAAGCCCCTCCACCTCCTCCAGCAGCCTTGAGATGGCAGCGGCCTCGTCTGTGGCAGGGTACCTTCCGTAGGTGCGCTGCTCTATGAGCTGGAGTCCTCTTGCCACCTCGTTCCCAAGTCGCTCCTCTTCCTGATATTCCCTTTTGTAGATCCTCAAAAGGTCTTCAATGTCTTCTGGAAGATCGGCCTGTTCCCCTGGCTTCCAGCCGTCTTTGGGCGGAGAAAGCTCCTGTAGCCTCCTGATAAGTTTTTGACGCTCCTTTTTTGCATCTTCCATA
>JALVJO010000063.1 GCA_027028245.1 Deltaproteobacteria bacterium | reverse complement strand
CTTGAACAGATGGTCCGTGGCCTCTACCCTAACGTGTTTGCCGCATCTGTTGAAGGCGTGCCAGATGTTGACGCGCTGCTTGCCAGGCTTTCCAGGATGCGGCAGGGCGTGTCAAATGCCAGGGTGCGTATAATCCCTGTGATGTTTGCTGCCGGGATGCATGTGATGGACGACCTCATGGGAGAGGATGAGAGCTGGAGGACAAGGCTTGAGACCATGGGTTTCAGCCCGGTTGACATGCCAGCAGTTGAGTACCAGGGGCAGGAGTATTACAAGGGCCTTTGCTGGTACCCCAAGGTCTGTGACATGTTTGCGGAGCGCCTGGAACGCTCACTTGAGCTCATGAGGTATTATTGATGAAGCCTGGGGGGCTGACCAAAGATAATTTGCCGATCCTTTGTCATCTTGCTTCCTAAAAACAAAAAGGCAGGCTGCATTATTACCTGCAGCCTGCCTTTTTTAATTCGCCCTTCAATTAAAGGGATTAACCCTTGTTGAAGATGATATGGTTGTTCTCGTCCAGATCTACCACTATGCGGTCTCCTTCCTGGAAGACACCCTCCAGGATCTGGAGTGCCAGGGGATCTTCAACATAGCGCTGTATGGCCCTTTTGAGCGGCCTTGCGCCGTAGTTAGGATCATAGCCGACCTCTGCCAGCCATTCCTTTGCCCTTTCGGTTACCTCAAGTTCAAAGTGGTTATCCTTGAGTCTTTGCGCCAGGTACCCTACCTGGATGTCCACGATCTTGGTGAGCTGTTCCTTGGTAAGGGAATGGAATATGATGATATCATCCACCCTGTTCAGGAACTCGGGCTTGAAGCTGGCCCTCAGGCTGTCCATGACCCGGCGTTCCATTTCCTCGGGGTTAGCGGCCTCCTGTATCAGGGCACTTCCCACGTTGGAAGTCATGATGATGATGGTATTCCTGAAATCCACCGTTCTGCCCTTTCCGTCTGTCAGGCGGCCGTCGTCCAGGATCTGGAGGAGTATGTTGAACACATCCGGGTGGGCCTTTTCGATTTCATCAAAAAGCACCACGGAATAGGGCTTCCTTCTCACTGCCTCCGTGAGATAACCGCCCTCCTCGTAGCCGACGTAGCCTGGAGGAGCACCAATCAGCCTTGCCACCGCATGCTTTTCCATGAACTCGCTCATATCTATGCGGATCATGGCATGCTCGGTGTCAAAGAGAAACTCTGCAAGGGCCTTGGCAAGCTCTGTCTTACCTACACCAGTGGGCCCCAGAAATATGAAGGAGCCGATGGGCCTGTTGGCAGCCTGCAGGCCTGCCCTGGCACGCCTCACCGCATTCGAAACGGCAACAATGGCCTTGTCCTGGCCGATCACCCGCTTTCCAAGCTCTTCCTCAAGGTGTATCAACTTTTCCTTTTCACCCTGCATGAGCTTGCTCACAGGGATACCGGTCCACTTGGAGATTATTGCTGCTATGTCTTCCGCATCAACCTCTTCCTTGAGCATGCTCTTTCCGCCCTTCTGGAACTCGTCCAGCTTACGCTGCTGTTCCTCAAGTTCCTTTTCGAGCTTGGGAATCTCTCCGTAAAGTATTTCGGCAACCTTGTTGAGGTCTCCGAGACGCTGTTTCTGCTCGGCCTCTACCTTGAGCTTGTCAATCTGTTCCTTGATGTCCCTGATGCGCTGGATCATACCCTTTTCTTCCTTCCAGCGTGCCTTCAGGGCATCACTTTCCTCCCTGAGATTTGCGAGTTCTTCCTCGATCTTTGAAAGCCTTTCCTTGGAGGCAGGATCGCTCTCCTTCTTTAAGGCCTCCCTTTCGATTTCAAGCTGTACTATCTTGCGCTCTATCTCGTCTATCTCTGTGGGAAGGGAATCAATCTCTATCCTCAGCTTGGCAGCAGCCTCGTCTATGAGGTCAATGGCTTTGTCCGGCAGGAACCGGTCGGTGATATAGCGGTGAGAAAGTGTCGCAGCTGCCACCAGGGCAGAGTCTTTTATCCTCACACCGTGATGTACCTCGTATTTTTCCTTCAGTCCCCTGAGAATGGCTATGGCATCCTCGACACTGGGCTCTTCCACTAGTACCGGCTGGAAACGCCTTTCAAGTGCAGCATCCTTTTCTATATATTTCCTGTATTCATCTATGGTTGTAGCACCAATACAGTGCAGCTCCCCCCTTGCCAGGGCAGGCTTGAGCATATTTGAAGCATCCATGGCCCCCTCGCTGGCGCCTGCACCCACCAGGGTGTGGATCTCGTCTATGAAAAGGATGACTTCTCCCTGTTTTTCAGAAACTTCCTTCAGGACTGCCTTGAGCCTTTCCTCGAATTCGCCCCTGTATTTTGCACCTGCAATCAGGGCACCCATATCCAGGGCGGCTATACGCCTGTTCTTGAGGGTTTCAGGGACATCTCCGGCCACGATCCTCTGGGCCAGGCCTTCAACTATTGCCGTCTTTCCCACGCCTGGCTCGCCGATGAGTACCGGGTTGTTCTTGGTACGCCTGGAAAGGACCTGCATCACCCGCCTGATTTCTTCGTCGCGTCCAATGACAGGATCCAGCTTGCCGGAGCGGGCAAGATCCGTCAGGTCACGGGCGTACTTTTCAAGTGCCTGGTATTTTTCCTCGGGGTTCTGGTCAGTAATTCGCTCTGTCCCCCGGATGGTCACAAGGGCCTTCATAAAGGCCTCTTTGTTCACACCGTGGGCAATGAGGGACTGGGCTGCCTTTGAGCCTCCTGCCTCTATCATGGCAAGAACCAGGTGTTCCTGGCTCACATACTCATCCTTCATATCAGAGGCAATGCTGAATGCCTTCTGGAGCACCTCGTTAAGGGCCGGAGACAGATAAATCTGTCCGCCTGCCCCGGTTACCTGCGGAAAACCCCTTATGGCCTCGTCCATTTCCGCTTCAATGGCCTTGACAGACACACCCATTTTCTTGAGGACAGCCGGAACTATCCCGTCTTCCTGGGAAAGAAGCACCTTCAAGAGATGCTCCACCTCTATCTGCTGGTGATTCTGTGCCTGGGCAAGCCTCTGGGCCTCCTGAAGTGCTTCTTGGGATTTCATTGTAAATTTGTCGTATTGCATGGGATTTCTCCTCTCACCTATTCAATTTTTGTCCGCCCCCTGGAAAGACTGCCTGCTTTTAACACTAAAAGACCCTTGGGGCTTATAACCTGCCCGGTCAAACCAAAATAGCGGCAGCTGATGAAAATCCCTCTCCAGAGGTGCTGTTAACGTGCTGATTTTCTTTATGGAAGCTAAGAACGACCCCTGTGGGTGTCAAGGCTGCAGCATGATTTTTAAACGATCAGGCAGTAGAGGCTGCAAGGCTGAAAGCCATTTGAAGATGCGTACGAGCCTGCCCCGGACCTTCAGAAAGCCAGCAAAATAAAAGTTTTAGAAAAATTTCATTTGCCCTGAAGTTAAATTCTTTTTACCTTGGTAAATTATTCAGCAGTTTATAATCCCAGCCGGTTCCACTGGAGCCGGCCTTGTAATGAGCCTATGTCCGAACTAAAAGATCTCGTCCTCAAACTTGCCACTGAGTTCATCAATATACAGCCTGACAGGCTGGATGAACATATCAACACCACCCTGGGCATGGCTGGTTCATTTCTTTCCACTGACAGGGCCTACCTTTTTGAATACGACATGACAAAGCGCACCATGTCCAACACCTATGAATGGTGTGCACCCGGAATCTCATCATGTATGCATCTGCTTCAGGATATTCCCCTGGCTGACTACCCTGAATGGATGAGAACCCACATGTCCGGAAAAGAAATACATATCCCCTCCGTCAGGGACTTGCCCCATGGGAAGCTCAGGAACAGCCTGCTTGCCCAGGATATCAAGTCCTTAATAACCGTCCCCCTGATGGATCAGAATTCCTGCCTTGGATTTGTGGGCTTTGATGCTGTCAGAAAAGAACGAGACTGGAACCCTGACCATATAACCCTCATAAGGATGATCGCAGAAATCTACTGCAACGTCATGAAGAGAAGGGAGATGGAAAGGCGTCTTGCCGAGATCGAACAACGTTACCAAGCCCTTGTAGAGGGAATTCCAGTGGGAGTTTACAGGAGGAGTCCCGGTCCAGGGGGACAATTCATCATGGTCAATACGGCCATGGCCAGGATTTTCGGTTTTGAAAGAAAGGAAGAACTGATAGGACAAGAGATAGCCAGCTTCTGCGTAGACATGGAGGGGATGAAGCAGTGCAGCCTGGAACTTGCCCAAACCGGCGTAATCAAACAAAAGGAAGTGAAATTCAGACGCCGCGACGGGGAAATAATCTGGGTTTCCCTTTCTGCCAGGGACCAGAGGGACGAGCATGGCAACACCCTTTACGTGGAAGGAATAGTCCAGGACATCACGGAAAAAAAGACACAGGAAGAAGAAAAGAAGAGGCTGTACAAACAGCTTCAGCAGATCCAGAACATAGAATCCATAGGCAGGCTGGCAGGCGGAGTTGCCCACGACTTCAATAATTTACTCGTGCCTATACTCGGCTACAGTGAACTGCTCCTTGCCCTTGAAGGCAAGAATCAGCACATCAGAAACTATGTAGAACCTATCATGGAGGCAGGGGAACGGGCCAGGGACATAGTCCGGCAGCTCCTGGCCTTCGGCCGTAAGCAGGAACTTCAAAAGATTCCCCTGGACCTGAACGAGACCATCAAGGGATTTCAAAAATTCCTCAGCCATACACTTCAAGACAATATCCAAATAATACTGAAACTCCATAAGGATATCCCGGCCGTGGAAGCAGACCAGCGTCAACTGGAGCAGGTCATACTGAATCTTGCAGTAAACGCCCAAGATGCCATGCCCAGGGGAGGAACAATCACCATATCCACGTCTCGAAGACAAATTCAGGCCGAAGATATATCAGGAAAAGGCCTGCTTTCAGAAGGAGAATATGCCGTCCTCAGTATCAAAGATACAGGAACAGGGATGGATGATAAAACTATTCAGCAGATATTCGAGCCGTTTTTTACCACAAAACCCCAGGAAAAGGGGACAGGACTTGGGCTTTCCACAGTTTACGGCATAATCAAACAACACGGAGGAAACGTTGAGGTAAAGAGTCTTCCTGGACAAGGCACAACCTTTACCATATTCCTGCCTGCTGCAGCGGAAGATCCTGCCCGGCACCTGACAATAGCTGACAAGGCCGAGCCGTCCCGAGGCTCCGAGACCATACTGCTGGTAGAAGACGAGGTATTTGTCAGGGAATTTGTGTCCCGTACCTTGCTAAGCCGCGGCTACCGGGTACTAAGTGCTGGAAGTTATGAAGATGTCCTGGGCAAAACAGAAACACTCGAGAACCAGCCTTCTCTTCTGCTCACGGATGTGATCATGCCGGGACTGAACGGCAAGGAGATATACGGGAAACTGAAAAAGCGTTATCCCGGCCTCAAGGTCCTTTACATGTCAGGAAATGCCCCTGAAACCGTGGCATTGAAAGGAGAAACGAATTTCCTTCAAAAGCCTTTTTCCACCAAGGAACTCTTTAAGGCCGTCAGAAGAATATTAAACGGGACGGAAAATGAGATTTCCTCCATATCTCCCCGGACTGATACAGCAGAAAAATAAAATGCCCGGGGAGAGACTCGAACTCTCACGGAGCCAAGCTCCAAGGGATTTTAAGTCCCTTGTGTCTACCAATTCCACCACCCGGGCACTGTAGAATTTGGTTGAAAAGTTTATACTTTAGAGCACGTAAAAGGTCAATGCAGCTTTTGCTGCCCAAAGATCCGGCGAAACAGCTGCCTGCTATGTGCTTGGCATATATAAACTCCACGGCTATATTCCCTGAAAAATTCCGGAGGCTGAAAAACAATGCCAATAGTCAAGGGTGCTGAACTGCCCCAATTCGTAAAATTACTTTTAGTCCTTCTTGCAGCAGCGGTTATTCCTGTTCCAGCATCAGCATCAGAAGCGTCGAAGGTATTCTCAAATCTTGAGTATCCCATGGAAGACGCACCAGGCGGAAAAATCCTCTTAAAAAACGGCGTGTTTTCAGCCCCCATGGTCCAGGGAGCCGCCTCGAAATTTGAAGCAAAACTGATAGGGCCTCTTGCAACAGGATCCTGGAAAGGCACCCAGGTGGCAGCGGTGGTGCTCTTTTATACAGAGGGAGGAAGCGGAAATTTCAGAAGGCTTTACTTCCTTGTAAAGGAAAAGGACAAATGGACACCCAGGGCATGGACGGACATTGGAGACAGGATAAAGGTAAGGTACCTCGGGCTGGACAATCACGGTTCAATAATCATAGGAATGATTGCTCATGGCCCTGAAGACCCGCAGTGCTGCCCTGCCAGAAAGATCGCAAGAACCTATCTAGTTAAGGGGAAAAAGCTCCTTCCTGTCAAGACGTCCCTGGTTGAGATATTCCCGGACCAGGTTCGTTTTTCCAGGGACCTTCTGGGAAAAGACATCAAGGCCGTACTGGTACCCGAAGTGGGATTTTCAGCACACGGCCTGGGAAAGACTGCACCCTATCCTTCCCACGTCGCCCTTGTCAAAGACGGGAAAAAGATCCTCAGGATATTTCCTGTAGAGAGGTACAAAAAGATGTGGCTGGAACATCATGACCTTACCGTCCAGATTGCGGTAAAACTCCTTGAAAGGATTATACAAAAAAAAGATAAGGACCTGAAGCCTCCGCTGCCGCTTTTTCCTCCCAGTCCGGGAATTAATGATCTGGCTGCAAGGGCTGAGGTGCTGCAAATTCAAAAAGGAGCCGGAGTTGGTTTCATAGGAAGGATTGCCAGGAGCCTGGCATGTGTTTCCCCTGAACAGCTTAAATACTTTTTTTCAGGCATTTCCAACAAGGGAAAATTCATAGTCTCATTCCAACATGAAATCTCGGTCAAGGATGCACCAAAAAGATTATGGAACTGTAAAAGAGACGTAGAAGGCCTGAAAAAACAGATAGAAACCGTGGCCAAGACCCTGGGGGACATGGATGAAAAAGAATTTTCACCTTCCATAGTTGATCTAAAGGCATTTCTTGCATCCATTTACATCGATGAAAAAACAGAAAATCAGCACTGAATGATCAGGGCAGGCCTATCTCGTCACCGGCCTGCCCCTTTGACAAACAAACGACCCATCAACAACCTTCCACCTTTATGGCTTCCTTAACCTTGATCTTGACCTGCTGACCCTTACCGGGCATAAAATCCTTTTCGGGCTGGATCATTGCTGCTTTCTTGCCGTCTTCCGTTACCCAAAGGATCAGGTTCCTGCTGTCCCCTGCGGCTTCCCTGAATGATTTCAAATCAAGGGGCAGGTCCATAACCTCAATCACTCTGGCTGGCGTCTTCCCTGCTTCCCTTGCCTTAAGCAGTATGGATTGATCCTTTTTCAGGCGGGGATTCTTCTTGGACTTGATCACCGAGACTGCCAAATGGTGAGGCAGCCCCATCTTGCTGCACTCAACCGGTTTTTCCAGCAGATCTTTCACGGCAGCGCAGGCATCTGAAGTGGCATTTGCAGAAGATATCACTTCTCCCTTGGCCTTACGGGCTGCCTGGGCGCTGGCGGATACAATAAACAGGCAGACAACCATTGCCGTGCATACTGCAAGAGAAATTGATGACATTTTCTTCATTTTCATGCTCCTTTCCTGCTGTGGCACCCTTTGCATGAAGTTGGGCCTGTAGGTTTCTTTTCCTTCTTAAGCTGCTTGTGACACTTGAGACACTGGTTATGGAAATGGTCCTTCAGCCTTGCAGGCCCTCCGGTCTCAGCAAGTTCCTTTTCTATGCGTTTGCATTTTTGTGCATTCAGAATATCGCCCTCCGTCTTGGCACCGTGATGGCATACCGCACACACAAAACCGTTTCCATCCTTTTTGAGGGCCTCTATGTGCGCCTTGTGAGAAAAATGACTGACTGACCTGGTATCCTTTTTCAGTCCCTTTATATCCGGGCAGGCTTCCTGGATGTTTATGTCCACAAAGGCGGGCGGGCCTTCAACGGGTGCCGTAACGTTGTCACCGGCAGCGGAGACCTTGAAAGAAAGAGCCACGGCCAAACCGGTCAGCAGGATCCCTACAAGAGACATGGAAAAGGCCCTTCTGACATATCTTTCATCCTTTATCCTCTTTTCCTTGTTTTTCATCATGAAATTCCTCCTTCATTTACCTGGGTTTTCTTCGTGCCCGAAACCATTGACGCCGGCTGTTTCAAAGGTTTTCAGGTGCAGTGCTGTGAAAACGGCATTCTTGTCAGCGGCCAGTCCTGTTTATTCAAAATCAGCCGCCCATGTCCTGATTACGACAGTATGCAGGAAAGATTGATAAAACAATGGACATAGGGTTAAATGTCCATAGATGTCTGGTAGACGTGGGGTAGACATGGAATACATCAGGATTGTTTATCTAATCATTTCAGGCAATTAAATAGACGGCTACAAACCAGCAGCTTGATGAATAATCAGGAAGAAGGACCAGTTAAAGGCGGCCTGCAGCTTCCGCCTACAGTCAAACTTGACGGACCCAAGGTTCGAAAAATAAGGGAATCAAAGGGCCTCACCCAGCTGTACGTGGCCTCATCCGTAGGAGTTACGACAGATACCATCTCCAGGTGGGAAAACAAGCGGTATCCAACGGTCAAGAGAGAAAACGCGCTCAAGCTTGCCGAGGTCCTGGAAGTGGATATCTGTGACCTGCTGGAAGAAGGCGAGCTGCAGTATATCGGGGTTCCAGAAGAGGTGGGCGAAGAAGCCGAGCCCATGAGCTGCAGAAAAGACGAGGGACCAGCCTCTGGAGAAGCATCACAGTCTGATGGTACCCATGCCTCCGGCCAAGGGGCCTCTGCCAAAAGACGCATCCTTGTAGTGCTTATTTTAATCTTGGCAGCCGGCGCCGCGTACGTGTTATTCCGACCCCACGGGGAATTCCTGGAGATAACGGCTACCAGGTTTCTTCCTGATCACTCAGCCCCGGGGCAGGCATTTCCAGTAATAATAGATGTATATGTCAGGCCGGAAAAACAGAGAACCTTGCTGCTCAAGGACAGCGCAGACCAGGGTATCGAGTTTATTAAGGGCACGCCTCCCTTTACCAGCAGCAACGGCCCCCGGGCAAAATGGATATATCAGGGAAAGCTTGGTTATACCAAGTTCATATATCTGGCCCGAATCAGAACAGCCGCCCGGCCAATAGGAATGTTCCAGTTCCATGGTGAAGTCACAATAAGAGAGCAGAAAAAAAAGTCTTTTCTCATCCTGGGGAACAACAAAATAACCGCAATACCATACAGCTGGGCTGACATCAATAAGGACCACGTAATAGATGATGAAGAAATCCTGGAGGCCTATGACCTTCTTTCCGGTGTGAAAGCAGCAGAAAGCCTCCTGAAGGAAGTTGAAATCCTTTGGTCTGCCGGGGGCTACATGTGGGATATAAACGAAAAAAGATTCCTGCCTTTACATGAAAGCTTGCGGGCCGATAAGAATACCTGACCTGAACTTAAAAAGGAAACAAACCATGCTGCTACCCAAAAAGATCATCATGTCTTTTTTCCTGCTGATCATCTTCATACCGTTTTTCTATCCTGGTTCTGCTCTTTGCGGGCAGATTACAGGAAAGGTAAGGGTTTCAAGGGCAAAGAAAGTCCAGATTTTTTTGACAGTTCCTGCTCCTGCCCCTAAGACCGTAATCCTGACCCTGCGACTGCCGGAAGGGACAAAGGTTGTTTCTTCAACGCCTGCTCCAGCCAGGTTTCTTCCTGAAAAAAGGGAGGTGAACTGGCTTCTTGCAGACCTGCGGCCGGGCCAGCAGAAAATTGAGTGCAGTATGAACCAAAAGATCAGGATATCTGATCTGAGTGTTTCAGTACGATATAAGAATCCCCGGACGGGAAAGATGGAGGACCATGTACTTGCCAGGTGATCAGTAACTGGCGGAGTCATAACAGATAGACAGTGAACAATCGGGAGGTATGTCATGAGTATAATCAGTGATCTTTTCGGCAAATCACCATTCGGCCCCCTGGTGGAACATACAAAGAAGGTGCACGAGTGCGTGGAGATGATCAGACCTCTCATGGAGGCCCTCAGCCACGAAAATTACATAGAGATCCGGGAACTCCACAACAGGATTTCCAAGCTGGAATACGAGGCTGACAAGATCAAGCATGAAGTCAGAAGTCAGCTTCCCAGGCGCCTTTTCCTGCCGGTGGACAGGATAGATCTTGAAAACTTCCTGAGATGCCAGGACAAGATTGCAGATTATACAGAAGATTTCTCCGTGATTCTCACAATAAGGAATACCAAGATTCATCCCCACCTCATAGACAAGTTCTTCAAGCTCGTGGAACAGGTATTCCAGGTGACAGGCACCTTGCTTACTGCTGCAGTAGAACTTCAGAATCTCGCAGAGGTTTCCTTCAGCGGAGCTGAGGCCAAAAGGGTGCTGCAATGGCTGGACGGATTGGGAGAAGAAGAGTGGAAAGCAGACCGCATAGCAAGGGACCTGTCCAGGGATATCTACAAACTCGAACACGAAGTGGACACCCTGACCATCATCTTCTATGAAAAGATGATCCGAAAACTGGGACAGATAGCCAACGAGGCTGAAAATGCCGGAGATATGCTCAGAGGCATGCTCATCCGGTAGACTTCCATCCCCATAACCCTGGCAACGAGAGTAAAAATGGACACCTTTGTTATAGGAATAGCCTCACTGCTTGGCTTCTACATGGCATGGAACATAGGGGCCAATGACGTGGCCAACTCAATGGCAGATGCCGTGGGCTCCAAGGCACTGACCGTAGGTCAGGCCGTTATATTGGCAGGAATATGCGAATTCGCAGGTGCAGTTCTTGTGGGAGCACCAGTTACCGATACGGTCAGGAAGGGAATCGTAAATCCCTCCAGCTTCCTTGCGCTTCCGGACATTACCCATGAACAGGCTGCTGCACTCTTTGTCATTGGAATGACATCCGCCCTGCTTTCCGCAGCCATCTGGCTCAATATCTCTTCCGTCATGGGGCTGCCGGTTTCCACCACTCACTCCATAGTAGGAGCAGTTGCCGGCTTCGGCATTGTTGCAGCAGGCTGGAGCTCGGTGGAATGGCAAAAGATGGCAACCATTGTTGCCAGCTGGTTTGTCTCCCCTGTTGCCGGAGGGCTGATGGCCTACTTGCTGTTCAAATTCATAAACAGATTCATACTGGGACGTGACCGGCCTGCCAAGGCGGCCATCAGGTACGCCCCCTATCTGGTGTCGGCCGTTACCGCAACGGTAGTACTGGCAACCATATACAAGGGCCTTAAGAATGTCATAGGAGGCATAAAATGGCTGACTCCTGAGATGTCGATCATCATCACAATAGCCCTGAGCATCATTTCCGGCTTTATATCCAGGCATGTCATAAGCAGTCGACTCTCCGGTAAGGAAAAGCTCCCAGTGGGAGAACAACTTGAGCTGGTGGAAAGGGTCTTTGTGCCGATAGTTATCATCACCTCTTGTTCAGTGGCATTTGCCCACGGGGCCAATGACGTGGCCAATGCCATCGGCCCGCTGGCAGCAGTGGTGAGGGTCGTACAGACGGGAACCGTGCTGCAGAAGGTTGGGGTGCCCTTCTGGGTCCTGGTCCTGGGAGGCTTTGGTATAGTCATGGGTCTTGCAACCTTCGGCTACAGGGTAATGAAGACAGTGGGCACGGACATAACAGAGATCACACCCTCCAGGGGTGTGGCAGCAGACCTTGCAGCCACGGCCACCGTGCTTATATGCACCAGGCTGAAGCTGCCCATATCCACCACCCATACCCTGGTGGGGGCCATCCTGGGAATAGGTCTTGCCAGAGGCCTGGGGGGCATAAATAAATCTGTCACCAACAGGATATTCGGGGCGTGGTTTATCACAGTCCCGGCTGCTGCAATAATCTGCATATTTCTTTTCCTGCTGGGTAAGATGTACTTTTTTGACTACCTTACCCAGGTATGCACCAAGTAAGGCATGATGCCTGAATCATATACGGCAAAAGGGGACAATAAATGGCTGAAGACATAAATGCCGTCTTAGGCACCAGGGACGTGATCTGGAAACTGGAAGACCTTTACACGGGTACAAGCGATCCCCGGATGCAGGAAGACATGAACTGGTGCCAGGAGGAAGCCGAACAGATTCGGAAAAATTTTTCAGGAAAACTTTCTGAGCTGGAGCCCGAAGAGCTTTTGGAGCTGGTTCGGCGGATGGAAAAACTCTCTGAAACCATGGGGAAGCTGGGGGCCTTTGCATATCTCAATTTTTCTACCAGGGTAAATGATCCAGAGGCCGGGGCATTTCTCCAGAAGATAAGGGAATTTTCCACCCGGATCCAAAAGGAAATCGTATTCTTCGAGCTTGAATGGGCCGGCCTGCCGGAGGATGCAGCAGAAAGGTTCCTGAAATCGCCAGCCCTCGGCCATTACAAGCACTACCTCGAGGCAGCAAGGCGCTATCGCCCGCACCTGCTGTCCGAAACAGAGGAAAGACTTCTCATCGAGATCAGCCCGGCAGGCAGGCCCAGCTGGATCAGTCTTTTCGACAAGGTCCTGGCCCATCAACGCTACGGGGAAAAGAGGCGTACCCAGGAAGAAGTACTTACTGACCTCTACTCTCCTGACCGGGATACCAGGAAGGCAGCAGCACGGGAACTGACCGAGGGCCTGAAAAGGGAAATCCATGTACTGACCCACACCTTCAATACGGTTCTTTGCGACAAGATGATACAAGACCGCATCCGGAAATATCCCCGGTGGATCAGCTCCATGAATCTTGCAAACGAGCTGGATGATTCCACTGTGGACGCCCTGATCTCTGCTGTGACAAGCCGCTATGACGTCGTTGAAACCTATTACCTCCTGAAAAGAAAGCTGCTGGCACTTGACGAGCTCTATGACTATGACAGATATGCCCCGCTTCCCTGGCTGCCCCGGAAAAAGGTGACCTGGCAGGAGGCCAGACAGACGGTCTTAAGGGCCTTTGACAGGTTTTCCCCCCGCATGGCCGGGATCGCCGAGACCTTTTTCCAAAAAGGCTGGATTCACGCACCTGTCATGGAGGGAAAGAGCAGCGGGGCATTTGCCCACCCCGTAACCCCTTCTGCACATCCCTTTGTGCTGGTCAACTTTACAGGCACCCTTCGCGACGTAGAGACCCTGGCCCACGAGCTGGGTCACGGCATTCACCAGGTGCTGTCTTCTGAAAAGGGCTATTTCAACGCCGACACCCCTCTCACCCTGGCGGAAACCGCTTCTGTATTCGGGGAGATGCTGGTATTCAGGGACATACTTGATCAGCTCGAAACTCCAAGGGAAAAGCTCGGCTTTACTGCGGCAAAACTGGAATCCATCTTTGCAACTGTTTTCAGGCAGATCGCCATGAACAGGTTCGAAGATGCCATTCATACCAGCAGACGCCAGGAAGGAGAGCTGTCACAGGAAAAATTTTCTGAGCTTTGGATCAGGACACAGTCGGAGATGTTCAGAAAGAGTGTAAGACTCACTGACGACTACCGAATATGGTGGTCATACATCTCCCATTTCCTGCACGTACCGGGTTATGTGTATTCCTATGCCTTTGGAGAACTCCTGGTGCTTTCTCTTTATGCCACATATCTTGAGGAAGACCAAGGCTTTGTGAAAAAGTACGAGGCCCTGCTGAAGGCAGGCGGAAGCGATACCGCATACGAACTCCTTAAACCCTTCGGCATAGATCTCAGGGACAGCTCCTTCTGGCACAGGGGTCTTGCCATCATTGATTCCATGGTCGAAGATGCCCGGGAGCTGGCAGAAGATATTTCATGAAACCAAGGCCGGCCGAGCTGCTGAAGGATCTGCTGACCCAAGAACGTAAGGCCCGCATAGAGCAGGTCCTGGAAAGACGTACCCGCTTCATAACCGTGGTCCTGGACAACCTTTACCACCCTCATAACATGAGTGCTGTTGTCAGGTCCTGCGAGGCATTCGGTATCCAGGATATTCATGCAATAGAGGATGAAAACACCTTTGATCCAAGCCGGGGCATAGCGGTAGGAGCAGAAAGGTGGATCAGTGTGCACAGGCATCCCGGTGCAGAAAGGTGCACGGCCTGGTTGAAAAGCAGGGGATACACCCTTCTTGCCGCAGATCCCCCGGACAAGGCGGAAAGGACAAGGGGCAAAAGGGCCTTTTTGCTTGAGGAAGTTCCCCTGGATGAAGGACCGGTGGCCCTGGTATTAGGCAAGGAACTGGACGGCCTTGACCCCAAACTCAGGAATCTTTGTGATGCCACTGTATCCATCCCCATGACAGGCTTTACCGAGAGCCTGAACGTTTCAGTAACCGCGGCAATCTGCCTCTACGAGTTCAGAAAAAAACTCGATGCCATGGGCCGGGCAATATGGGGCCTTTCTGCTGAAGAAAAGTCAGCCCTAAGGGATGAATGGTATGTGAAATCGGTAAAACACGGACCCAAGGTCCTGAAACAACTGGAAACCAGGTAAAAAGGATACATAAGGGCAAAAAAGATAAAGTCCCCTTCCTGAATTGCCCTTCCGGGCGATTCCACTGATAATCGACAGAGGCGGCTTCGCGGCTCTGCTCTTTTCAAGTCGTTGATTGTCCATATCGCAAGATGATGTAACCAGATGTATTGACAAAATAATTTCATTTTAATAGAATTTTGGAATTTTTTAGCAATTTATGGATTAAATAGACGATAG
>JALVJO010000062.1 GCA_027028245.1 Deltaproteobacteria bacterium | reverse complement strand
GCCCTGACTTTTCTAATTTCTCTTATCAGATCAGTGCCTTTCATCTTGGGCATTGCAAGATCTGTAATAAAGATATCAATGTCTTCGGGGCTTTGAAGGAAGGCTTTAAGGGCAGAAAAGGGATCGGTATAAGCCATAATTTCATAACCGATGTCCTCAAGGAAGAAGGAAAGCAGGGTGATTATGGCCTGCTCATCGTCCACCAGCATTATCCGTCCGCTCCCCCTGGTTATTCCCTTCTTTTCCATGGCTCCCAGGGAGTTTGAAGCCTCCTTTGCCAGGGGCAGATATATGTCAAAGGTGGAGCCTTTTCCAGGCACACTGTTAAGGGACAGGTGCCCCTGGTACTGCTTCACGATTCCATGAACCAAGGCAAGCCCCAAGCCCGTACCCTCCCCTGGACCCTTGGTGGTAAAATAGGGTTCAAATATCCTTTCCCTGATTTCCGGGGGTATGCCGCAGCCGGTATCTTTCACCTGTATGTGCGCCCACTGCCCTGTACCAGGGTTCCCCTGCCCGGCGCCCAGCGCCTCCGGCAGATTTTGGACGATCTCAAGTCTAATGGTCAAATCACCGCCCCCATCCTTCATGGCCTGGTACGCATTGGTGCAGAGGTTCATAATGACCTGGTGTATGTTCACAGACGATGCAATAACTACAACGTCAGATCCAGGCAGTTCGTGATGTATTTCTATTTCAGGCGGTATGGATGCCCTTATCATCTTAACAATCTCTTTTACCAGGAGGTTCAATATCACCGGGCCTTCTGCCTTTTCATCCTGTCTGCTCAGAGTAAGTATCTGTTTTACAAGTTCAGAGGCCCTCTTCAGGAGCTCCAAGGATGTGCTGATATATCTTCTTACCGTATCGGGATCTGTTTCAGGCATCAATGCCAGCTCGTGAAAGCCCATGGTTCCAGTAAGGATGTTGTTGAAATCATGGGCAATACCTCCTGCAAGGGTCCCAAGGGCCTCCATCTTTTGGGCATGCCTCAGCATGGCCTCGGTCTTCTTGAGCATGGTCACATCATGGGCCAGGTGCACCACGTATTCTATGTTGCCCTGGGTATCCAAGACTGGAGATGTAACTACCAAAAAGGTCCTCTCTAACTCTGGGATATACACCTCCTGTCTCTGGCTTCTTTTCGTACTGCACGTCATGTGGAAGGGGCAGTCCACAGGAGCCCTTTTATCCGCGTGGATAAGTTCATAGCACTTGCATCCCTGTAGATCCGATAGATCCATTCCGCAGAATTTTGCAGCTGCGTCATTGGCCAGGAGTATGGTCTGAGCCCTGTCAAGAAGCATCAGGGAATCATCTATTGCATTGAATGTATCCCTCCATCTTTTTTCACTGAGGTGTATTTTCAGGTTTGCCTCATATTCCTTTGTCACATCCTGTGCGATGCCAATGGCCTCTTCAAGACGGCCGTCCTTGAAGGAAAGCCTTCCCCTTTCCTTGATAAACCGCAGCTGCCCCTGTTCGGTCAAGACACGAAAGACTGTTTCGTATGACTCCTGCATATTATCCACGGCGATTTCAAAGGTCTCCTTGACTCTTTTCCTGTCATCAGGGTGCACCCTGTCCAAAAACCGCTTGTACGAGGGTGTTACCTCGCCTGGCTCATAACCCAGGATCCTGAAATTTTCGGCGGACCACACCAGTTCCCGTCTTTCCGGGACATACTTCCAGTGGCCGACCCTGGCGATGCTTTCAGCCTCCCTAAGGCGTGTTTCGCTTTCTTCGAGTGCCCGTGCCTTGTGCTTTTCCCTGGTAATATCCTTGAGGTGAACAAATAGGGCCTGCTCCTTATTGAATATGATCAGCCGCGCAGAAAGGATAAAAACGTATGCCTTGCCATCTTTATGGAAGGTTATCTCCTTTTTGGTGATGCCTCCACGTGGATCCACCGACCTGACAAACTCCATCCTTTGGCTTGCACTGGCCCACCAGCCGAGCTGGACGAAATTTTTGCCCAGGACCTCTTCCCTTGTGGATTTAAGATAATCGAGGGCTGTATTGTTGATCTCAATAATTGCTCCTTCTTCCACTGTGGTAACAAAGACAGGATCTCCAATGGCATCAAAGATCTGCCTGCAGGAATCCGGGGTGATATCAAATATTGGTGGATTGGTCAGCTTATTTATTCCCATTATGGTTGAAACGAGAGCTATTTCATGGGACCGATGCCCGAAAACTTCAACACTAGCCTGGAATTTATCCAGGGCAACAGGCAAGAAGATCCGCTCCCGGGTTTATTTCTATTTTCGGCAAACACAGAAAAGTCATCAATATGGCAGAAGGGTCAGATTTCAGCCGGAACGCTCCTTCGGCTGTCTTCATGGCCTGCTGAATTGGCATTAACGGCTGGTGCTTCCTCGTCACCGACTGTTTTTACCTTACTCATGCTTAGCAGGATTTCCTTTTCAATGGAACGAAGGTGAATATCTCTTTGGGGGAAGGGGATCTCGATGCCTGCTTCGTACAATGCCTTATAGACCAGGACCAGAAACCTTGATTTTACTCTGTTGGGCCTCATTATATCACGTCCCTTTATCCAGATCCTCAGGGAAAAATCCAGGCTGCTGTCTCCCATTCCCGTCATTATGACCTTGGCCTTTCTGGTTGGCGTGGTATAGAGATTTTGGTAGTCACAGCTTTTTACAGCTTCCAGCACCACTTCTGCCACATGTGCGGGATCGGCTCCATAGGCAACGCCGAAGGGGATATCAAAACGCCTTATGTCGTCTTTCATGGTCCAGTTGATCACCCTGTTTTGTATAAAATCCTGGTTAGGGACTATTACATCGATATTTGAATTGGTATTGATGGTCATTGAACGCATCCTGAGATCGACAATTCTTCCTCTGAGCTTCTCATCAAATTCTATGTAATCTCCTATCTTTACACTTCGCTCGAACATCAGGATGATCCCCGAGACGAAATTTGCCACTATATTCTGGAGTCCGAAACCTATGCCCACGGTTAGTGCCCCTGCCACCAGGGCAAAGGATGACAGGTCTATACCAACCACCCTGAGGCCGACAAGAAATCCAACGAAGACTATGGCATAGTAACCGAGGTTTGCAAGAAGTGTCCTGGTTGCCGGGGTCAGGGTCCTGCTGGCAAGGCTGATTCGGTTGATATTACTCTTATATATGCTGCCGACTATGAATCCCAGGACAAAGACCAGGAAAGCAAGCATAAGTTTGAAGATGCTTACAGGCGTTCCATCTATACTGAAGATCGGTGCATTTATTGTACGGTAGAACCTGACTGCCAGAAGCCTTATCTCCTGGAGGGTCTGGGCGTTAAAGGTGCTGGCCTTGCCGAAGACGAGGCTTTCCATGGTATTTAAGAGCTGGGCCAGGTCGTTGTTAAGCTCGGAACCGCTGTTCAGTGACGAGGCAAGCTCCAGAATCTGGCTACCTGTCTTGAAGGCATCCTTATTTTTTGCTTTGAGCTCTGAGCTGAACTTTAGAAACAATATTTTCAGCCTTTCTTTGACAAGCTGCTGTCGCTGGTCCTGGAGTTTTTTGACTGCAGTCTTGAGCCTTGAAAGCCGGTCATTCTTTTGGAGGAGGCTGAGCCTTTCCCCTTCTATCCTTACTGCTTGAATCTGGTCATCGACCTTGTCCAGTGAGGCCTTGTTCCTGTCAAGGGCCTTCCTGAGCTTGGAGTGGTCTAGAGAAATATTTTTAAGGGCGTCCACCAGGACCTTTGGGGTCTGCTCCATGGCCTTAGACAGGGCAAAAAAGCGGGCATGGTAAACTTCAAGACTCTTTTTGTAGAAAGCGTACTGGAGCTGGAGAGTCAGGATATTTGGAGCCGTGTCAGGCAGGAGTTCAATCTGCCTTTGAAGGACCTTCAAGTTGTCCCTGGTTTCTTTTATTTTTGCCAGCAGCTCAGTCCTGCTTTGGGACCAAGAAACGAAATTAGAAACCAGGTCGAGATATTGATCCTGGTTGACAGGCAAGCTGATGTCGATCTTTTCCTCCGCCTTTTTCGTAGAAAAATATATAAGTCTTTGCAGGAGGGTCTTTTGAAGCAGAAACTCATCACTCGTGGCATTGGATCCGTTAAGCCTATCCGCGAGCTTTTTATAATAGGCTGCATCCCATTTAAGTAACTGTTCATCGATCTTTGCACCAAGTGCCATCCCGGGGGTGAAAAGACCAGTGAGAATAACGGCTGTTATGAAGAAAACGGCCGCCAGCTTGGCCGGCCTATTGGGCTGGACGTGCATCTTGTCTCTCCGGATCTCATTTTGGCCTGCTGTGTTCACTCTTTCCCCCGGGAATCAACTACTTCCCCACGGGGAAAAAGGGTGTGAAGATACGGCAGGGTAAGGAGATTACCAGAAACACCTTTTAAATACCACTTAAAGGGCATCATCTCGGCAAGCCCGGCCTTGGAAAAGGGCAAAACCACACCTGTAAAAACAGGGGACAAGATTTCATGGAGCCGCCTTTGGGCAGATAGGCACCTGCACCGCTTAGATGAGGGGCAGTTTCCGTGGAGGTTTCTCCTGACGCTGCACCAGAAAAAAACGTGCAGAAGCTGTCGGCATGGCCGTATGTGCTTTCCGGGGACATTCTTCCCTTCACCCCCTTTCTTCAGAAAAAATCCAGGCAATCTTTCGTCAAAATACGAACCATTACAAAAAAGTAACAAATCCGCAACCATAGGGTAATGGAGCGAAGGTAATAATTCGCCAGAACCTGCCGGAAAATCCCTTTGTCTTTTCCATGGCGTGTGGTGTTGCGTGCTTTCTTTTCCGGCACGTTGTTCAGATAGCTGCATAATCCGGGTTTAAGGCCTCATAAGGTCCAGGAAAATGCCGACTTATTTCAACAAGAAGAAATCTGCTTCTTCTTTAAAGTGCTTTCGGGAAGATATTTTCGCCAGCGAACCAAAGACGCTTATCCTCTTACTTGCGTTTTCTTCTTCTGTCTTCCTGGTCTTTCTCAGAAGGCGCTTTCTCTGGGCGCCTGATGAAATCCGCATCGCAGGAATAGGGGCGAACATGCAGCTTGCTGGTGAATGGACCGTTCCTGTCTTAAACGGCACGAGCTTTCTGGAAAAACCGCCTCTCTATTTCTGGTCCACGGCAATCGCATTCAAGTGGTTCGGTCTTTCGCCTTTTGCAGCAAAGCTGCCTTCTGCAATTTCTGCAATTGCAGGGGTGACAGGGCTGTATCTGCTTTCCAGGTCGGCAGGTTTTTCCAGATCTGCTTCTTTCTATTCTGCAGCTGTCCTGGCCCTTTCTATTCAATATTTCATCACGGGCAGGCGCTGCATAACTGATCTTATGCTCACGGCCTTTGTAATATGGTCAATTTTTGGTGGGTATAATCTCCTTAAGGAGAAAGATGATTCCCGTGCCCTGGGCTGGGCAGCACTGCTGGCCCTGGCCCTGGCAGGGGGTCTACTGACAAAGGGCCTCGTGGCAGCAGCAGTCCTGCTTGCTGCTCTTTTACCCTGGTATCTTCTGCAAAGGGGTCTCAAGCCTGAAACCTTTTTCCTAAGGCAGAACATGTTTCTAATGGGCGCCCTGACCCTAGCCGGCCTGGTATTCAGCATCTGGTTATATCACCTTTATCAAAAGGCGGGCATGGATGCCCTGTACGAGGTCTTGTGGAAGAACAATTTCGGCAGATTCTCAGGTGGTCACAGGGAACATGTCGAACCCTTCTGGTATTATATAAAAAAGCTCCCGGAGCAGCTTATGCCCTGGGCTGTAATCATGCCCTTTGCATTGTTCTTCCATGTACGGGATATCCTGGTAAGAAGAAGAAAAAGGTCCATACTCTTGGTGTCATGGCTTCTGGTTCCGTTCTTGCTTCTGAGCATCTCAGCGGCAAAACGTCCAATTTATCTTCTGCCGGTTCACCCTGCTGCTGCCTGGGCAGCAGGTACATTCATCCATGAATGCCTAAGGCAAAAGATAAGCTGGTTCACTGAAAGGGGCCTCTGGCTTCTTTTTCTGCTTCTTGCCTTGTCAGGAGCAGGTGCCTCGGGTGTCTTCCTGTATTTTGCATTCATTCATGGGGGCATTCAAAATGCCGCCTTTGTGGCGGCACTAAACGCCCTTTCAATCGGCATACTGGCCCTGGTGCATATGGAGAGGAGAAGGCTCGAGCCTTCTCTTTCCATGGTGTTGGCTTCACTCCTGGTCCTTTTTATTTCATGGGATTCTTTCGGCGCTGACATAAAGGGGCACTGCAATTCTCTTCACCCGCTTTTTTCCTATGTTTCAAGGATAGAGGCGGGACAAAATCTCATCCTCTATCAACCTGAAGAAGCCTTGAAGGGAGCAGCTGTTTTTTATCTGAAGGGCACGCTGCCGGAATGCTACGATGCAGAATGCCTTGAAAACTTTAAAGCTTCCCTCAAGACGAGGGAGGGACAAAAAGGCAGGGTCTTGATAATCGGCCAGAAGGAACACCTTAAAATCTTAAAAAAGGTAAGGATATTAAGAAGCTTCAAGATAAAATCGCGAATACTGAGCGTGGGAAAATATGATCTTGCTGGAATTCCCCCTGTAGCCCCAGGCCAATCAAATCACGTGAATCGGACTTCTTGATCAAAGCCCAGGAGAAAATTGCGGTTACTCATCATAAGACAACATAGCCGCCGCAGGGAGACGGCACAAAGCCCCCCCTTGCGACGACACGTTGAATTTCTTTACAAAATGAAACTCTTTTTTGCGTTACTGCCTAGTAGGGGGCATCAAGTCCAGATCGCGCTTCAACTCGCCTATCTGGAGCGCCAGGTTGACGCATTCCTTTCCTTCAACGCAATCCTCAATCTCCTTATCCTCAAGATAGGTATTCAGGGCCTTACCATTCTTAACAAGATGCACCACCCATGCCTTTTTGTCCTCATCCCAAGTGGCATTGACATTTATTCCACAGGCGCCAAGATCTGGATATATCTTTTGAAGCATTTTACACAATTCTTCTCTTTCTATTTTTTTATCCATTTTCTCATCCTCCTTTTTTAGGTTGTAATAAAAAACGAATCAATTCAGTTAACCGTCTAATCGATTACATAAGTTACCTTTTAAAAACTAAACTGTTAAAGAAAGCTTTCTTTTAAATAAACAATAAGAACGCAACTCCACTTGTCAATCTGGAAACAGCGCATTTACGCAGGCGCTGCTGTTCCGTTGTGAACCTTCAGGGCAAATCAGGCATACAACCCTTGCGCCCAAGCAGGTTAAAGGTGCCCTGCTTAACAATTGAACCGCCGTAAATGGTCACGCGTACCTTCTCCCTCAGATAGATATCTCAAGTTTCTGACTTAAAATAACCTGGTAAAAATAAAGACAAATAATGCATCCAACATCAAAGACTTTTTTAGCCATGGACCCACATAGACAATTTGGCAGCCCTGACAAGGGCCGCCAAATACCCCAGGCAATAGTTGCCTTCTTGGAATTTTAGTCATGCCAAATTGGGCATGACTATAGGAGCTGCAAAACTCTACTTCCGAAGGGGAAGGCTTTATAAGGCGGGACTCGGCATTACAAAAAGGTAATCTGGCGGCAATAAGCAGGTAAAGATCCATTGTTAGCATTCAAACTACCAGGAACAGACGGATAAAATATTGAGGCAGAAACCGCAGGGCAGGCTGCCACTTAAAGGATTGCACAAAATGCCCCCTTTAGACCACGATATACTCGAGATCTTGGCCCCGCTTATGAACAGCAGTGCCGGGGATGTTTGGGCAAAGATTGCAGCGCGAGCAGGAAATGGAGGCATTCAAGCCCTGACTGTTGCCCTTTTTCTCCTTGCAGGCTGGCATCTTCAAAAGGAAAAAATAAAAAGATGCACATGCTCCTGCCTTGCTGCACTCCTACTATCAGGAATACTTGTTCAGCTGTTCAAGTTTACAGTGGGCAGGGGACGCCCTGGAATCGCCCTTTCTGCATGGTCATTCAGGCCCTGGACATCTTCAAACAACTGGCACTCTTTCCCATCCGGCCATGCTGCCTCGAGCTTTTCCATTGCCGCTGTTTTCACAGCATTCTATCCCAGGCTTTGGTGGCTCTGGTACGGAGTTGCCTCTTTCATAGGCGTTGGCCGGGTAGTGAGGGAATCTCATTTTCCTACTGACGTAGTGGCAGGCGCCCTTCTCGGAAGCCTGTGCGGCGGGCTATGCTTCTCGGCGGTATGCAGGTATTTCTCCTTAATAACATCGGGATGCCCGAATGAATCCGGTTTCAGGAAATGTTATGTTCAGCAGTTGGAAAAAATCAAAACCGGCTGAAAGGCACGGGTCCAGCGAAGCCTGTTTATTTTGATGGAGAAAGACATGAGAATTCTTGTTGTAGAAGACGACAAAACCATCGCTGATTTCATCCTCCAGGGCCTTAAAGAGGCGGGTTT
Organism: Deltaproteobacteria bacterium; assembly: GCA_027028245.1. Lineage (GTDB taxonomy): Bacteria > Desulfobacterota > Dissulfuribacteria > Dissulfuribacterales > QOAL01 > QOAL01. Next base: position 6,338 of record JALVJO010000062.1, on the reverse strand, counting down.
TGCCGTGGATTACGCTGGAGATGGCGAAGATGGACTGTTCCTTGCCCTTACGCAGTCCTATGATGCGGCCATTATAGATATTATGCTGCCCAAGCTGGACGGGTTAAGCCTTATTGCAAGGATGAGAAACAAGAGGATAAAAACCCCCACCATTATACTTTCTGCCAAGAGGTCTGTTGAAGACAGGGTAAAAGGCCTTGAAATCGGGAACGATGACTACCTCGTAAAGCCCTTTGCCTTTTCGGAGCTTCTGGCACGCGTCCAGGCCCTCATCAGGAGAAGCAGCCCGGGTGATGAGCCGACGAGGTTCCAGCTTGAATCCCTTGAGGTTGATCTCCTCAAACGAAGAGTGAAGAGGGGAGATAAACAGATAGAGCTTCAGCCAAAGGAATTCGCCCTGCTCGAATACCTGCTTAGAAACCGAGGACGCGTGCTTTCAAAGACCTTGATCCTTGAACACATATGGAATTACGGGTTTAACCCGCAGACCAATGTGGTGGACGTGCTTGTGTGCAGGTTAAGAAACAAGATAGACAAGGGTTTTGAAAAGAAACTCATCCATACCATCCGGGGCGTTGGATATGTTGTCAAGGAAGATTAAGCCTGTTGTATCCACAACCGCCTTCAGGCTTGCAGCATGGTATTCTTCCATCTTCATCCTGAGTGCCCTGGCGCTTTTTCTCCTTGCCTTCCACATGCTTTCAGACATAGTAGCCCAGCAGGACAGGGCCAGGATGAAACTAAAGCTCAATGAGTACCTCGTAACTGCCAGGGAAGAAGGCATGAATCATCTTCTGGAAGAGATAAAAAGGGAGAAAAAAGACTATCGTTCAGCGGGATTTTTCGTCCGCCTGGCTGACAGACGAAACCATACACTGGTATGCTCCCTGCCTCGCAGGTTCAAGGATATAGACTGTTCAAAGCCCTCGTCTTTTGCACCTGACGGCTCCCGGAACCTCTTCACCCTTAAAAGGCATGAGGACGCAGATGTGCTGGAAATAGTTTCGACCAGGCTGCCAGATGGCTCTATTCTGCAGGTCGGCAAATCCTCTACAGAAAGGGAGAACCTGCTGGCCAGATTTTTCGATATATTTATGACCATTTCAGTTCTCGTTGCCGTGCTGGGCCTTGCGGCCGGGACATTTATGTCATTCAAGGCACTGTCTCCCCTGAGGGATCTGATACAAACGGTTCAAAAAATCCGTGCCGGCTGCCTGGATGCCAGGGTCCAAGTGAAGGATGAGAAAAGCCAGGGCCATGATGAGCTCGATATCCTGGCAAGGCTCTTTAACGAGATGCTCGACAAGATTGATACCCTGGTAAGGGGCATGAGGGAGGCCCTGGACTATGTTGCTCATGATCTTCGAACCCCTGTCACAAGGCTAAGGGCAATTGCCGAGTCCACGCTCCAGAGACAGAACACCAAGGAGACATTGGAAGCCGCCATCATGGACTGCGCTGAAGAGGCTGAAAGGATATCTGTTATCCTTTCAAGTCTCATGGACTTATCAGAGGCAGAGGCCGGCGTCATGCAGCTTGATTTGAAGAGACAGCCCCTTGCGCCTGTCATAAGGGACGCGGTAGAACTCTATGAATACGTGGCTGAAGAAAAGGACATCTTGGTTGAAACCGACATACCGGAAAATCTTGCGCTATATCTTGATAAGAACAGGCTGGGGCAGGCAGCAGCCAATCTCATCGACAACGCCATAAAATACGGAAAAAGGGGCGGAAGGCTGGATATAACTGCAAGGGAAGATAAGGACTTTGTTGTCATATCCTTTTCAGATAATGGCGCGGGCATTTCTGCAGGAGAAATCCCTAGGATATTTGACAGGCTTTACAGGGGTGATAAGAGCCGGTCCCAAAAGGGACTCGGACTTGGGCTGTGCATAGTAAAGGCAGTAGCAGCAGGCCATGGCGGATTTCTGGAGGTGGACAGCACCGAGGGCATTGGAACCAACATAAGGATATTTCTTCCTATGAAACGTGGCGGACTGCAGTAATAAAAAAGATCTGGGTGGGAAGACGAAAACTTTTTTGCCGAGGAGACAAAAGGGCATCCCAAATTATGCACAGGCGGCATTTTTCCTCAAATACGGAAAAGCCGCCTTCATCCCGTGCCTCCTGGACTAAATAAAAGGGATAATTACAAAGCCGATGGTTGAAAAAAGTGCACCTGGAGAAAATGTATCCGGCCAGGAAAATATTCTAGCCGAAGCCTCCAGGCCCTGCAAAAACATATTGACCAATCCCTGGCTTTTTTACGGCGCAGGCATCCTTCTTCTTTTCTGCATGCTTGGGGCCAGGTCCCTTTGGGGCTCTGAGGGCAGGTGGGCCGAGATAGCAAGAGAGATGGTGCTGAGAAACGACTATTTTCATCCCACCATCAACTGGGCACCATACTTTGATAAGCCGCTATTTACTTACTGGGTCATCGTGGCTGCGTCATGGATAACCGGTACCATCAATGAATTCACTGCCAGGCTGCCAAATGCAGTAGCGGGCCTTGGGGCTTTATGGGCTACGGCTTTTCTGGGAACTAGGCTGTTTTCAAGGCATGCGGGTTACACGGCTGCATGGCTGCTCTTGACCTCCTTCGGATTTCTATTCTGGTCAAGAACTGCCTGTGCGGACATGGAAAACGTGGCCTTCATCCTGTTTGCAGTGTTATGGTACCGCCTGAACGCGGACAGGGCCGACTTTTCAAGATTCCTGGTATTTTACCTGATATGCGCAGTTGGCGCCCATTTCAAGGGCCTGCCGGCTGCCGTCCTTCCTGTGGCACTCTGCCTGGCAGATGCGGTCTCCGGGAAGACGTTAAAAAGGTATTTCACGCTTTCACATTTTACCGCCATGTTAATCGGCGTTGCTGTTTACCTTCTTCCCTTTATATATGCTGCGTACACGGGGGGTGGATACGAAGAAAACGGGTTATACCTGGCATTCAAGGAAAACATTCTTCGCTTCTTCAATGCATTTGATCACCGGGAACCTTTTTATGTTTACCTGTATTATGTTCCCATCCTCTTTCTCCCCTGGGCTCCTCTGCTGATGGCCGCCCTGGCCCGCGCATTTCGTCGATATAAATACATGAGCCGGGATGAAAAGTGGATACTGCACTCGTTTTTGATAATATTTTTTATCTACACGATCTCTGAATCGAGACGAAGCTACTACATTTTACCCATACTTCCATTTTGTGCCCTGATTGTTGGAAACTTTCTGGCCAGGGCAGCAGCGGATACTCCATGGATCAAGACCTCACTGAGGATACAGGGATGGCTCATAACTGCAGCCTGTGCCTTGCTGATTCTGGCCCCTGCGTCTGGTTTCTTTTTGGAAGAGCTGGCCGGAATAGTGCCGCCCGAGGGCCTGACAATATCCCTTTGCATCACCGGTATTCTCGGCTTTCTCTTTTCCCGGCTTGTTTCAAGGGCCTTGTCCCATAAGGGACAGACCTTTGACTGGTGCATGGGCCTTCTTCCAAGCCTTGGAGCCGTTGTCATCATTTTGGCAGGTTTCTTTTGCTGGCAGCAGGTAATACTTGAACAGTACAGGCCATACAAGCCGTTTCTCAAAAAGGTCCGCACTGCCATGGGTGGCAATGTCAGCCCCAGTAACGTGGCCCTTAGCCAGGATACCGCAAACGTCATATTCTACCTGGGATTTAACGGACCCATGCCGGTTCTAAAGACCCCAAAGACTGTAGAGGCATTCCTTGACAGGGACGGACTGCGATACATGATCGTGCAAAGAAGATACCTTAAGCGTTCCTTTTCCGTGTTGCCGGAGGAGCTTAAGAAACATCCATTCATGTCATCACCCCTTTATCCCGGACAGAAGAGAAAAAAGATGCAGCTTCTTGTATGGCGCCTTCAAGGGCCGGTTGACAACAAGAAACAAGCACATCACTAAGAAAGCAGGTAGATCTGCACCATGCCGCAAAGGCCAAGAAATCTGCCAGATATGTTCTGGTCCTGGTGGGCGTATTGACTGCTTCTTTTTTTACCAGGTGGGAATCTATTTTACTCCCCTGCCGACATTATCTGCCGTAAAGCATATTTTACGTTCTAACGGTTTTGCCTTGTAAAGTGAGACAATATAGAATAATAACCTTAGCAGCTGTTCAGCGTAACTGATCGGTAGTTTTCGGAAGGTTTTCAGCATTAAATCGGAGAAAAAAATGAAATACTCATCCCATGTCGAGGCAATGTGCAAGGTAAAACTTGGTACCAATCACGGACCAGCTCCCATACCTGAAGAAGGAAAATGGGTTCAGTCCAGGCAGATCAGCGATATCAGCGGGCTTACCCACGGCATAGGATGGTGCGCCCCCCAGCAGGGGGGCTGCAAGCTGACCCTCAACATCAAGAAGGGTATCATTGAAGAAGCCCTTGTAGAAACCATAGGCTGCACCGGCATGACCCATTCTGCAGCCATGGCATCCGAGATACTGCCTGGAAAAACCATACTTGAGATCCTGAACACAGACCTTGTCTGTGACGCCATCAACACTGCCGCAAGGGAGCTTTTCAAACAGATCGCCTACGGCCGCAGCCAGTCGGCATTTTCAGAAGGCGGCCTGGAGATAGGGGCGGGATTTGAAGACCTCGGCAAGGGCAACCGCAGCGTTATCGGCACCACTTACGGCACAGTAGTCACGGGCCCTCGTTATCTCGAACTGGCCGAAGGCTACATCCTTGAACTTGGACTCGATGTCAATGATGAAATCATCGGCTACAAGTTTGTCAATATCGGAACCATGATGGATGCCATCAGGAACGGCACCGATGCAGCGCAGGCCCTTGAAAACGCAACCGGCGTGTACGGCAGGTTCAATGACGCGGTTAAGACCATTGATCCAAGGAAGGAATAAGGAGATACAAAATGGCGCTTTTTGAAGGATATGAACAGCGTATAGATCAGATAAATGCCCTGCTCTCCAAGTACGGCATCGGCAGCCTCGAGGAAGCCCGCGCTATCTGTGATGATTACGGGGTCGATGTCTACTCCATCGTAAAAAAAGTCCAGCCCATATGTTTTGAAAATGCCTGCTGGGCATATATCACCGGGGCAGCGGTGGCAATCAAGAAGGGCCAGAAAGAGGCATCTGAAATTGCCTCAACCCTGGGCGAGGGGCTGCAGGCCTTCTGTGTGCCGGGCTCTGTCGCCTTTCAGCGCAAGGTCGGCCTTGGACACGGAAACCTGGCATCCATGCTGCTGCATGAAGGGACAAGGTGTTTTGCCTTTATAGCAGGGCACGAATCCTTTGCAGCGGCAGAAGGGGCAATAGGGATTGCAAACTCGGCAAACAAGGTGAGGAAGGAGCCGCTTAAGGTCATCTTGAACGGGCTGGGCAAGGATGCGGCCTACATCATTGCCAGGGTAAACGGTTTCACCCATGTTGAAACCCGTTTCGATTACTTTACCGGCGAACTCGAAGTGGTGAAGGAAACCGCCTTTTCAGACGGGGACCGGGCAAAGGTCCGCTGTTACGGCGCAGATGATGTTCGGGAGGGGGTTGCCATCAACCATCTTGAAAAGGTGGATGTATCCATTACGGGAAACTCTACAAACCCCACAAGATTTCAACACCCGGTTGCAGGCACATACAAAAAAGAATGCGTAGAACAGGGCAAAAAGTATTTCTCTGTTGCCTCCGGAGGCGGAACTGGCCGCACCCTTCACCCAGACAACATGGCAGCAGGTCCTGCCTCATACGGTCTCACGGACACAATGGGCAGGATGCACTGCGACGCCCAATTTGCAGGCAGTTCATCCGTTCCCGCCCATGTTGAGATGATGGGACTGATAGGCATGGGAAATAATCCAATGGTTGGTGCATCTGTGGCCGTAGCCGTTGCAATTAGCCAGGCGGGCTGACGAGGTTATTTCCTGCTGTCCAAGCTGTCCAAGTGCCCTTAAAGCCGAAGGCCCGTTAGGAATTGGCACAGCTTGCCCTGCTGCCCCAATCAGCCTGGATCTTTCCTGTCTCCGGCATGCTTGGGCTGCAGACTTTTTCAAGACCTATAATCCCGGTTTGGCCCCCTTATGGCCCAGGCTTCCGGCCCCATGCATGTAAGAAATCCTGAAGCAACCACCATCCTCATGGCTCGTCACGGTGAAACCCAGTGGAATCTTGTCCGGAGAATGCAGGGCCAGAAGGATTCACCCCTGACCGAAAAAGGCATTAGACAGGCAGAAAACTTGAAGAAAATGCTTATTTCACGCACGCTTACCGGCGGCAAGACTGCCAGAATAACCTCGGCCTGGTGCAGCTGCCTCGGAAGAGCAGTAAAAACAGCCGAGATATGCGCAAATGGGCTTGATATCGG
>JALVJO010000061.1 GCA_027028245.1 Deltaproteobacteria bacterium | reverse complement strand
CTATAACATATTCATTTCTGGAAATGGGTCTTGCAAGCAGACTGTAGATGACGCTTCTTTCTTCACGCCATGAAACCGTCTGAATAGCGTGAAACAACAAAAACAAGAAACCTGACAGCCATGCTATAGAAAACACGAAATCAGCCGATGCACGGCCTATATCACGAGGAATAAAATCGAAAAACAGGAGGGCTCCTACTTCTGAAGCCATACACATGGCTACCAAAGCCAATAATGCGTGTCTCCTGATACCGTCAACAACTATTAGCCTTGACAGGGATAGGCTCCGCTGAATGCTTCTAAGCACAGTTGTAGGACTCCTTAACGAGACTGAGAAATGCACCGGGAAGATCCGATATTCCCTGGGTCTTACAAAGTGCTTGAGGGCTACCGTAAAAAAGTTTCTCACCCTTATGCATAACAAGTATGGTATCAACCACTCTATCTATATCTTCCAAGATATGAGAACAAAATAGTATTGTTTTGCCAAATGCCCGTAAGTCATTTATCAGCTGTAATATCTCTGCCCTACCAACAGGATCCAAGCCACTCATGGGTTCGTCAAGAATAAAAAGCTCTGCATCGTTCATTAAAGCAAGACAAAAGCTTGCTCTTTGCTGCATACCTTTTGAGAAATTTCTTAAAGGCCTGTATCTATCCTCCCACAAATGCAATTTCTTTAGCCAGAACTCCGAGCGTTCCCTGATTTTGGCCTTAGAAAGGTTACAGGCTCTGCCGGTAAACCTTAACATATCCATTATTGTTAAATTTGAGGGAAAGGAGGGTATTTCGGGAAGATAGCCTATTTTTTCCCTTACTTTTCTGTCCTGTGGAGAGGAATTAAACAAACGAACTGTTCCCGAATCGGGTCTAATAAAATCCATCATCAAACGTATGCACGTACTTTTCCCAGCACCGTTTGCCCCTACCAGCCCCATGGTCTTCCCCTTATTCAGAGTAAAAGAAAGACCTTTGAGGGCGGTCTTTGAAGCCCTAAAGGGACCACTAGAGTACACCTTACATACATCTTCAAAACAAATCATGCTTCGAATCACATTTATAAATTTTTAGACACCTTATACATGAACTGTAATAAAAAAACAGGCGTTGACATGATCTACCAACGCCTGTTCAAAGTCAATTGAGCAATTAATTTTTATTTTGCTACCCACGTAACACTAGTTCCTGGACAAGTATTACCTGTAAAGTCATCACCCGTCGTAGAGGACACCGCATTAGCAGCAGCAAGTGCTTGCCCCTTACTGTTAGGATCCTGTGCAAAAAATAGAGCTGTTATATCTCCATCAACACCCCAATAAGTATCTCCCTGGGCATGTTTAGCCACTGCTGCAAAAGAAGCCATATTAGCATCTGTATTAGCAACAATACTTACTCCATTACCTAACCCTATCTGTATAGTTCTGGCAGCACCTTGAATATAATCCCCAATCATTGTGTTGGCTCCCCCAGGACCGGTTAAGATCGTACCACCATTGGGTCCAATTGCTGCACCTGGTGCTGCGTTAACTGTCTGACCATATGCTTGCCAATCGCTGAAAAAAGCTGCTTCCGAGGTTTGGATATTTTTAATATCACTTTCTGCTGATGAATTATATGCCCTTGTCCTGTAAGCAGCGAACTGTGGAATGGCAATTGCAGCCAGGATACCGATGATTGC
>JALVJO010000060.1 GCA_027028245.1 Deltaproteobacteria bacterium | reverse complement strand
TCATCATCGTTGATAACGGCAGGGCCATTGCCAGGGGAAGACCGGATGAGATGGTGGAGCGGCTTCTGGGCACAGAGGTCATGGAATTTTCAGGGCCTGGAGACAAGCTGGACCTTCTTGAAGAGGCACTCCGGACCTGCAATGTCACCACGGAAAGGGTGAAAAACAGGCTTTACGTGTATATAAAAGAGGGATGCAGCAGCCTGGATGATGCTGCCTCGGATTTTTCAGTGGTGGTCAAAAGGCCTGCCACCCTGGAAGATCTTTTTCTGAAGCTTACAGGCAGGAAACTGAGGGAGACTTAAGCCATTATGTACCAGGTATGGTTCCGAAATCTCCAGGTATGGCTAAAACACATAAGGGCAAGCCTCATAGGAAACCTTGGCCAGCCCTTCCTGTTTCTCCTGGCAATGGGCTACGGCCTTGGCCGATCTGTTCCGGAGATAGAAGGCCTTACATATCTCCAGTTTATAGCACCTGGACTTGTGGCATCAAGCGTCATGTATGGCGCGGCCTTCGAGGCCACCTACGGTTCCTACACCAGGCTTTCCACACAGGGGACATTCGAGGCCATACTCATGACCCCGATATCCATAGTGGAACTGGCCCTGGGGGAGATATTATGGGGGGCGACAAAGGGGCTGATTGCCGGGGTGATAATGCTTGCTACCCTCCCCCTTTTCGGAGTGATGCCGTCAGTATGGTCAGCAGCCCTGATCCCGGTACTTTTTGCAGAAGGCATTATATTTTCAGCCCTGGGCCTTGTAATGACTGCAACAGCCACAAATTACGACTTTTTCAACTATTTCACCTCCCTTGTGATTACCCCTCTTTTTCTCTTTTCAGGAATATTTTTTTCCCTGAATGCCATTTCCAGCCCTTTGCGGGAAATCCTTTACGCCCTTCCCCTTTCAAGCGTGGTAGAACTTTCCAGGACATTCTGCTACGGCTCCTTCAAGGGGAACATCCTTCTGGAACTCTTTAACGTGGCGGTCTTCACCATAATATCATCTGCAGCTGCGGTCTTTCTCCTGAAAAGGCGCCTGATCCAGTGACTAGTCTAAGGCTGAAAGACATTGGAGATACACGAAGGCTGGGAATCTGCATATCGAAGGTACTGGAGCCTGGCGACATAATCCTGTTTCACGGAGATCTGGGCGCAGGAAAGACCACCCTTACAAGATATACGGCCGGGGGACTGGGGATTGAAGAAAGAGAGGTCACAAGCCCCACCTTCAATATCATCCACGAATACCTGGACGGGAAAATCCCCCTGGTCCACGTTGATCTCTACAGACTGGCAGACAGTGCCGATATACTGGATACAGGCATAGAAGAATATCTGACAGGTGAATTCATAATCATGGTCGAATGGGCAGAACACCTTCTTGAACCCCTGAGTGACGAGTATCTGGAGCTTGACATTTCCATTCAGAATGATACGAGAACTGCAGTGCTCAGGCCGGTTGGCAGCATCTGGAGAAAAAAGGTCGAGACAATCAAGGTATGTTTTGAAAGGGAGGCTGAAAGATGAAGGCGCTAGTACTCAGCGGCGGCAAGGGGACAAGACTGAGACCCCTGACCCATACCATAGCAAAACAGCTTGTACCCGTGGCCAACAGGCCCATTCTTGGCTATGTCATGCAGCATCTCCATGAGGCGGGCATAGTGCAGACCGGGGTTATAGTCG
>JALVJO010000059.1 GCA_027028245.1 Deltaproteobacteria bacterium | reverse complement strand
AACCGCCTGGGCTGTTTCGGCTGCCTGGGCCGTTTCGGCTGTTTCGGATTCCTCTGAGGTCACCTGACCGGGCTCTTCAGCTGGTTCAGAGGCTTCAGGTTCTTCGCCCTCATCCCCTGTCTCTTCCCGGGAAACCGCCTCTTCTTCTGTTTCCTTTTCCGGGGTTTCAGGAACTTCAGCGGCTTCTGCAGCCTCTTCCTTGTCTTCTTCAGCCGGCATCTCCTTTGCTTCGGGGATAACAGTGGGCGCAGACTCCTGTGTTTGTTTGGCCGGTCTTGATTTCTTGGGCCTTAAAGATTCCTTGACCAGTTCGATTATACACATCATGGCGCCATCGCCGCGCCTTGGGCCGATCTTTACTATCCTGGTATAGCCGCCGTTTCTGGAAGCCATCTGTTCAGCAATTTCAGAAAACAGCTTTGCCACTACTGCCTTGTCATTTATTACAGAAAGGGCCTGCCGCCTAGCATGGAGCGTGCCCTCCTTGGCAAGTGTAACCATCTTGTCCGCCAGGCGCCTGAGTTCCTTGGCCCTGGGAACAGTGGTGGTTATCCTTCCATGTCTGAAAAGGGATGTGACCATGTTTCTGAACATGGCCTTGCGATGGGCCGTCTTTACTCCGAAATATTTAGCCTTTCTCCGATGCCTCATTATGTCTCACCTTCCTTGTCTTCCTCTGTCTCGGGCGGCGTCCAGCCTTCAAGCTTCATTCCCAGGGACAACCCCATGGTGTCAAGAATACGAAGAATCTCTTCCAGGGATTTCCTTCCGAAGTTCTTTGTCTTCAGCATCTCCTGCTCGGTCTTCTGAACCAGTTCACCGATGTAGTTGATGTTGGCATTTTTCAAACAGTTGGCCGAGCGCACGGAAAATTCCAGCTCGTCGATTCTCTTGTTGAGATCCTTGAGTTTGTCCATGTATGGAGGGCCTTCTGCCTCTTCCACCGGCTCCTCGGTCTCATCAAAATTGATAAAGACATTTACCTGCTCCTTGAGGATCTTGGCTGCATAGGCCAGGGCATCCTCAGGGGCTACGCTGCCGTCGGTCCAGATTTCCATGACCAGCTTGTCATAATCGGTCATCTGCCCGACCCTTGCCTGGCTGACCTTGTAATTGACCTTTTTTACCGGAGAAAACAGGGAATCAATGGCAATGGTTCCAACCGGCTCATCCTCTATAAGCCTGGCATTTTCCTCTGCAGACACATATCCCTTACCCCATCTGACCAGGAGCTCCATTCGTATTTCACCGTCCTGGGTAAGATTGGCTATAATATGCTCCGGATTCAGGATCTCCACCCCTCCTTCAGGGGCATTAAGATCCGCAGCAGTGACGGTGCCGGCGCCTTTCTTTTCCAGCACGAGCCTTTTTTCCTCATCTGCAGAAAGGCGCAGTCTAACCCCCTTCAGGTTGAGAATTATGGCTGTCACATCCTCTATAACGCCCGTAATGGTAGCGAGTTCATGGGGAACGCCGTCTATCCTCACTGCGATAATTGCCGATCCCTGCAAAGAGGCCAGCAGAATCCTTCTGAGCGCATTGCCCAGGGTGATCCCATAGCCCCTTTCAAGTGGCTCGCAGGTAAACTTGGCATAATAATCAGTCCGCGTATCCTGGTTTATCTCCAGGCGCTTCGGTTTAATAAGTTCCCGCCAGTTTCTGTAAAATGGTTGCTGCTGTTCTGTAGCCATAATCCTTATTCTTGGTGGTTATGTTTTTTACTTGGAATAGAATTCCACTATGAACTGTTCCTGGATAGGCATGGTTATATGCGATCTCTCAGGAACAGACTTGACGGTCCCTTTCTTGTTGTCTGCATCCAGTTCAAGCCAGTCCGGCACACCTCTCCTGGCCACGGCCTCCAGGGCCTGGACTATGGGAATGATGTCCCTGCTCTTTTCCCTGACGCTTATCTCATCTCCAACCTTTACCTGGAAAGAAGGGATATCGACCTTTCTTCCGTTCACGAGAAAATGCCCATGCTTGACAAGCTGCCTGGCCTGGGCCCGAGATTCTGCAAAGCCAAGCCTGTAAACCACATTATCGAGCCTCTTTTCCAGCAGGGCAAGCAGGTTGGTGCCTGTAACTCCCTTCTGCCTGTCAGCCATTTCAAAGTAACGTCTGAACTGGGATTCGTTAACGCCGTAAATCCTTCTTACTCTCTGTTTTTCCCTGAGACGGATCCCGTAATCAGATACCTTGATCCTGCCCTGGCCGTGATGACCCGGTGCATAGCTTCTGCGTTCAAAGGCACATTTTTCAGTAAAGCAACGGTCTCCCTTGAGAAACAGTTTGCTTCCCTCTCTCCTGCAAAGCCTGCACCGAGGACCTGTATATCTTGCCACTGTCTTTCCTCCGGATTTTTAAGAAATGTCGATCGATTTCAATAAAGTGAAAAAATTAAAAGATTAGATTACCAGACCTTAAGGGCCGGCTATACCCGCCGCCTTTTGGGAGGACGGCAGCCGTTGTGAGGGAGCGGAGTCACATCCTTGATGACCGTAACTTGGATACCGGCCATCTGAAGTGCCCTGAGCGCTGCCTCACGGCCGGAGCCAGGACCCTTCACGTGGACTTCAACGCTTCTTACCCCGTGTTCTATGGCCTTTTTGGCAGCATTTTCCGCTGCCACCTGGGCTGCAAACGGGGTTCCCTTCCTGGAGCCCTTGAAACCGTTGGCACCTGCACTGGACCACGATATAGCATTCCCGGCCTTGTCAGTAATAGTTACAATGGTGTTGTTGAAAGTGGCCTGAATATGCACGATACCTTCCGGTATGTTTTTCTTGACCTTCTTGCCGCCTCGCCTGGGTGAAGCCATTTAAATCCTCCGGTGATTATTTCTTTTTCTTCTTGACTGCCGCACGTCTGGGGCCTTTCCTGGTCCTGGCATTGGTACAGGTCCTCTGCCCCCTGACAGGAAGTCCACGGCGGTGCCTCAGGCCCCTGTAACATCCAAGGTCCATGAGACGCTTGATATTCATGGAGACCTCACGCCTGAGATCACCCTCTACCTTGTACTTGGAATCAATGATCCTGCGGATGGCAGTGATGTCTTCATCCGTCATGTCATCGGTCTTCTTGTTCCAGTCAATGCCGGCTTCTGTCAGTATCTTCTGAGCGGAAGTCCGGCCGATTCCATAGATATACGTCAGGGCAATTTCAAGACGCTTGTTCTTTGGTAAATCGACTCCTGCAATACGTGCCACTGCTAACCCCCTCTTCTATCCCTGGCGCTGCTTGTGCCTCGGGTTCTTGCAAATTACCCGCACTATGCCCCTGCGCCTGATGATACGGCAATCCTTACATCTCTTTTTTACTGATGCTTTTACCTTCATGACCTCGTAAACCTCGTCTAATTCGGCTGGTCTTATTTGGAACGGAAAATCACCCTTCCCCTGCTGAGGTCATAGGGAGATAATTCCACTGTCACCCTGTCTCCCGGAAGGATACGTATGTAATGCATCCTCATCTTTCCGGAGATATGGGCCAGAACCTTGTGTCCGTTATCAAGCTCCACCCTGAACATTGCATTTGGCAGAGTCTCCAAGACCTTGCCTTCTACCTGTATGGCATCTTCCTTGGCCATATTACTCCTTTTCCTTTAACAGGCTAAAAGTGAGGCATCACATGAAGCCGTCACTCAAAATATCAGCCCTTTTATCGGTTATAGCTATGGTATGCTCAAAATGAGCGGCCAATGAACCATCTGCGGTTACTGCTGTCCAACCGTCATCCATAACCCGGATGTCGTGGGAGCCTGCTGTAACCATGGGTTCAATGGCTATCACCATGCCCTGCTTCAAGATCGGCCCCGTACCCTTCGACCCGAAATTGGGGACTTCCGGCGGCTCGTGAAGGGCGGTGCCTATACCGTGGCCTACAAACTTTCTCACAACGCCAAAACCCTGGGATTCAACATATCTCTGAATTGCAGATGATATGTCCCCAAGGCGTCTTTTGGCCCTTGCCTTTGATATTCCCCTATAGAGGGCTTCCTTTGTAACACTTATCAGCCTTTTCGCCAAGTCAGACCCTTTATCACCAACTATTTGGCTGAAGGCCGCGTCACCAAAATAACCGTCCAGGATCACCCCCAGATCTATACTGACCAGATCACCTTCCTTTATAAGGCGCTGGTCCGAGGGAATGCCGTGAACGATTTCCTCGTTCACGGAAATACATGTCACAGCAGGATAACCGTGATATCCCTTGAAAGCAGGCAGGGCACCCTGCTGCTGGATCCGCTCTGAGGCAATTCTGTCAATGTCAGCCGTTGAAATACCATCCTTAAGCGATTCACGCAGTTCAGACAGTATCTCTGCCACCATCTGGTTGGCGGCTCTGAGCTTTTCGATCTCCCAGGGAGCCTTGAGAATTATTCTTCGGGGCCCCTTGCTCTTTTTCACAAAACCGCCTGCCTTTACTTACCGCCGCCCCTTCATCTTTGCACCCTGGATAAGTCCCTCGTAATTGCGGGTTATAAGGTGCGATTCAATCTGCGCAAGAGTATCCATGCCAACACCTACCACAATGAGGAGCGCCGTACCCCCGAAATAGAAAGGCACATTGAACCTCGAAATTAGAATACTCGGCAGAACGCAGATGACCGCAACATAAATTGCACCTATCAGTGTAAGGCGGCCGAGGATATTGTCTATAAATTCAGCGGTCTTTCTCCCAGGCCTGATCCCCGGGATATAGCCGCCGTTTTTCTGCAGATTCTCCGCTATTTCAGTCGGATTAAAGATGATTGCAGTGTAGAAATAACAGAAAAATACTATCAGGGCCACATAAATGGATTCGTAAATAAAGCTACCAGGCCGAAGGGCCTGGGCTGCGGTCTGCATCCAGGGTATCTGTATAAAATTTGCTATGGTGGCCGGGAACATGATAATGGAAGAAGCAAAGATCGGCGGTATGACGCCGGCAGTATTAACCTTAAGCGGAAGATGGGTGCTCTGCCCCCCGTATACCTTTCTTCCAATGACCCTCCTTGCATAATGGATGGGAATCCTCCTGTGGGCCCTTTCCATAAAACAGATAAAGGCCACAACGGCTATCATCATTACAAGAATGAAAAGCATGAAGGCCGCGTTTATTTCCCCTGTCTTCATGAGTCTGAAGGTATCGATAATGGCAGAAGGCATGCGTGCAACAATACCTGCAAAGATTATAAGGCTGATGCCGTTGCCCACTCCCCTTTCAGTGATCTGTTCTCCCAGCCACATGAGAAAGACAGTGCCTGACATGAGGGTAAGGGCAGTCAGGATACGAAAGGCCCATCCTGGATGCGCCACAACTGGCAGCCCGCCTGGAGCCATCATGCTTTCCAAACCTATGGCGATTCCAAAGCCCTGCAGGAGACTCAGGCCCACAGTACCGTAACGGGTATACTGGCTGATCTTCTTTCTTCCAGCCTCTCCCTCCTTCTTCAGCTGTTCCAGCTGGGGAATCGCCACCTGCAGCAACTGAATAATGATGGAGGCACTGATATAGGGCATGATTCCCAGGGCAAAAATGGAGAACTTCTTGAGGGCACCGCCGGAAAACATGTCGAACATCCCGAACAATGTTCCGGAAGCTCTGGCAAAAAATGACGCCAGGGCCTGGGCGTCTATTCCTGGAGTCGGTATCTGGACGCCGACCCGGTAAACCGCCAGCATTAAGAGAGTAAAGATGATTCTCTTTCTTAGTTCAGGAACATTGCCTAAACCTTCTACGCCTCTGAGCACCTGGGATCTCCTGAAATTATATTGACTATGAGATGATCTCTATGCTGCCGCCGGCCTTTTCTATCTTCTCCCTGGCAGTACGACTTACAGCATGGACCCTGATATTAACGGCACGGTTTATTTCACCATCGCCCAGGATCTTGACAAGTTTATCCCTTTTCCTGACAAGGCCCCTCTTTTGGAGAAACTCCAGGTCTATGACCCCGTCATATTCTATGGCACCGAGGGTTGAAACATTCAAAACCCCGTAGGATTTCCTGAAGGGATTCTTGAAGCCCCTTTTGGGCAGCTGCCTGTATATAGGCATCTGTCCGCCCTGAAAGCCGGCTGGTATGGAAGCTCCAGACCTGGATTTCTGACCCTTGGAGCCCTTACCGGCAGTCTTGCCATGGCCGCTTCCCTGGCCCCGGCCTATTCTCTTCTTTTTTTTCTTGGCCCCTTCATGGGGAACAAGAGAATCTAACGTTATCATATTGTACTCCGAGATTGCATACCGGTCCTTTTATGGATTACGGCCGGGAAAATCAACCCGGCACTACCTGTTCTGCTTCCTTATGAGCCGACTGAATGGTTTTCCCCCTGAGCCTGGCCCTGGCAACAGAATCCTTGATTTCATTCAGGCCGTTGAAGGTGGCCCTTATTACGTTGTGGGGGTTATTGGTGCCGATACATTTTGTAAGGACGTCATGAATGCCTGCGGCCTCCATGATGGCCCTGACCACAGCCCCTGCGATAACTCCTGTGCCTGGCGGTGCCGGCTTGAGCAGCACCCTTCCTGCTCCGAACCTGCCTATTATTTCATGGGGGATGGTAGTGCCCACCATTGGTATGGTGACCATGGCCTTTTTAGCCTTTTCTGTTGCCTTTCTCAGGGCATCGGGGACTTCCTTGGCCTTGCCCATGGCAAAGCCTACACCACCCTTTCCGTCACCAACTACAGCCAGTGCACTGAATGAAAATCTCCTGCCGCCCTTGACAACCTTGGCAACCCTGTTGATAAAGACAATTTTTTCAATCAGATCCAGATCTTTTTGTTCGTTATATGTCTGCAAACTCAAACCCCTTTTAAAATCGACTGAATGACGAAATACTAACTAAAAGACCAGGCCGCCTTCCCTGGCGCCTTCAGCCAGGGCCTTCACCCTCCCATGGTAAAGATAGCCGCCCCTGTCAAAGACCACCTGCTCGATGCCTTTTTCCTTTGCCCTGGCTGCGAGAAGTCTGCCCACTTCCTTGGCTGCTTCAGCCTTGCCTCCCTCGATCTCGCCAATACTTTTCAGGTCAGAAGGCATGGAGGAGGCCGAAACGATGGTCACGCCTTTCTCATCATCTATGAGCTGGGCAACCATGTAACGATTGCTCCTGAATACGGAAAGACGAGGCCTCTCGCCGGTACCGAAAACCTTCTTGCGTATCCGTAATTTACGCCTGAATCGTGCCTTTTGTCTTGGATTAGTCTTTCCCATATCTTCGGTTCCTGATTAATTACTTTGCTGCTGCCTTGCCGGCTTTTCTTATGATTTCTTCGTCGGAATACCTGATGCCCTTGCCCTTGTAAGGTTCAGGCGGACGAAATGCCCTTATTTTGGCCGCGGTCAATCCCAAGGCCTCTTTGTCGTATCCCTCAAGGATGATCCTGATCTCCTTCTGTCTTTCCACCTTTGCAGTCACTCCGTCAGGCAGGGGGAAATCTATGGGATGGGAAAAACCCAGATGAAGAACCAGGTTTTTCCCCTTTTCTTCCACCTTGTAGCCGACACCTGTGACTATAAGCTCCTTCTTAAAGCCGTTGCTGACACCTTCAACCATGTTGGCCACAAGAGCACGGGTCAGTCCGTGAAGCGCCCTGACCGGCTTCGAATTGCCGCTTCTTCTGACATGGAGGGTCTGGCCGTCCATTTCAAGACTGACCCGGGGATTTATTTTCCGCTCAAGTTTACCCTTGGGACCCTGAACCAGGACGGTTTGGCCTTTTATCTCAACTTTCACCCCGGAAGGGATCTTAATGGGTAATTTTCCGATTCGAGACATGTGTTATCTCCAGCTTACCAAACAGCGCAGACGACTTCTCCGCCTATACCCTTTTTCTTGGCATCGGCATCTGTCATCACGCCATTTGACGTTGAAATTATCGCAACTCCCAGGCCGCCCCTTATGACTGGAATTTCGTCCTTGTCTACGTAAATTCTCCTGCCTGGTCTGCTGATCCTCTGCAGGTTCGACAATACGGGGACGCCCTTGTGATATCTCAAGGTGATTCTGATTATTCCCTGCTTGCCATCCTTAATCACCCTGTGACTGTTGATAAATCCTTCTTCCTTCAGAAGATTGGCAATGTTCAGCTTTAATTTGGAGGCAGGGACATCCACCTTTTCGTGCCCGGCCCTCACTGCATTTCTGATTCTTGTCAGCATATCTGCTATTGGATCTGTCATTGACATAACAAAGTACCTTGTACCTTTTTAGTTCTGAATTACCAGCTGGATTTTGTAACACCAGGAAGGAGGCCGTGAGACGCCATTTGCCTGAAGCAGATCCGGCACAGTCCGAATTTCCTCAGAAATGCCCGGGAGCGCCCGCAGATTGGACACCTGTTGTACCGCCTCACCTTGAACTTCGGTTCTCTATTTGCCTTTTCCATTAAAGATTTTCTGGCCAATTCTCCCTCCTGTTATTCTACTTTCTGAACGGCATTCCTATGGACTCGAGCAGGACAAGGGCCTCTTTATCTGTCTCTGCAGTGGTCACAATGGTGACATTAAGACCCTTTATTTTATCAATCTTGTCATAGTCAATTTCCGGGAAGATTATGTGCTCACGGATACCCAGGCTGTAATTGCCCCTTCCGTCAAATGCCTTTTTTGATATCCCCCTGAAGTCCCTGATGCGGGGGATAGCTATATTTATCAGCTTGGTGAGGAAATCATTCATCCGCGTGCCCCTGAGGGTCACCATGCATCCAATGGGCATGCCTGCCCTTAACTTGAAGGCTGCAATGGATTTTCTCGCCCTGGTTATGACGGGTTTCTGTCCTGCTATCTGGGCCAGCTCCTCAGCGGCTGAGTCCAGGATCTTGGCATTCTGTATGGCCTCTCCAAGACCCATGTTCAGCACTACCTTTTCAATCTTTGGAACCTGCATCTTATTCTTATACCCAAACTCCTCAAGGAGCCTCGGCACAGCTTCCTGTTCGTATTTCTCCTGAACGTGCAACATCAGTAATATGCCTCCCGAAGGCTACTTGCTCTCAGTTGGAATGACTTCTCCGCATTTCTTGCAGATCCGCACCTTTGTCCCGTCTTCCAGCACCTTTTTCGAGATGCGGACCGGATCGGTACATTTAGGGCATATGAGCCTGAGATTAGAAATGTGGATGGAAGCCTCTTTTTCAATTATCCCGCCGGAAGACTGGGGGCCGGGCTTTGTATGCCTCTTGACCATCTGGGCACCCTCGACGATGGCGCGGTACTTGTTGGGCAGCAGGAGTTTTATCTTTCCCACCTTGCCCCGGTCCCTGCCGGCCATAACCATGACCCGGTCGTTTTTCCTGAGATATGTCTTGATCGTCTTCATTTCCGGTATAACTCCAAATATTTTAAAGGACCTCTGGTGCCAGGGACACTATCTTCATGTACCGCTTTGCCCTGAGTTCCCTTGCTACAGGTCCGAAAATACGTGTTCCTACAGGCTCACCGTACTGGTTGATAAGAACAGCAGCGTTCTCATCAAAACGGATCAGGGAACCGTCGGGCCTCGGGATTTCCTTTTTGGTTCTGACTACCACTGCCCTGGTGACATCTCCCTTCTTTACCTTGGAATTGGGAATGGCCTCTTTGACCGTTACTACAATTGTATCGCCCACCCGGGCATAACGGCGTCTGGTGCCTCCAAGGACCCGGATACACAGGACCTTTTTGGCACCCGAATTATCCGCAACATTTAATTTGGTTTCCTGCTGGATCATTGTTCAACACCTCAAGCTTTTTCTAAACGGCTCTCTCAACTATCTGTCTGACAATCCAGCGTTTCCTTCTGCTGAGCGGCCTGTGTTCCTCGATGATTATTGTATCGCCTACTCTGCACTCATTTTTTGGATCGTGAGCCATGTATTTTTTTCTCTTCTGAACGAACTTACCGTAAATGGGATGCCTGAATCTCCTCAGAACTACCACGGTAACGGTTTTATCATTTTTATCGCTGGAGACCACCCCGGTGAGTGTCCTGCGTAATCCCTTGGCTGTTTCCATATTACCCCTCGGCACCCTGTAACTGTTTCTCTCTGATGATGGTATTTACACGCGCAATGTCCCGTCTTACCAGCTTCAGCCTGGACGTATTCTCCAACTGATGCGTGGCGTGCTGAAACCGGAGATTGAACAGCTCCTTTCTGAGCTCAATATCTTTCTGCCTCAGTTCATCCACACTGAGGTCCCTGAAACTTTCTAGGGTTTTCATAGGCCAGGACTCCTGCGAACTATCTTTGTAGGTATGGGAAGTTTATGCGATGCAAGACGAAGGGCCTCTACCGCAGCCTTTTCATCAACGCCCTCCATTTCATAGAGAATCCGCCCGGGCCTGACAGGAGCCACCCAGTATTCCACGCCGCCCTTCCCCTTGCCCATACGGGTTTCAGCGGGCTTCTTGGTGATGGGTTTATCCGGAAAGATCCGTATCCAGATCTTGCCCTTTCTTTTAACATGCCTGGTAATGGCAATACGAGCAGCCTCAATCTGCTGAGCAGTAATTCGTCCCTTTCCCAGCGCCTTGAGCCCGTAGTCACCGAAATTCAGCGTGTTGCCCCTCTGGGCAACGCCCCTGATACGTCCCTTCTGGCGTTTACGGTATTTTATCTTCTTGGGTGCTAGCATCTCTTTTTACCTGTTTGTTAGTTCTATATATCCATGGAAAGCATTTCAGATTCCTTATCCGGAAGCACTTCCCCTTTGAAGATCCAGACCTTGACGCCGATGACCCCATATGTGGTCATGGCCTGGGTAAAGCCGTAATCTATATCTGCCCGTAAGGTATGAAGGGGAACCCTGCCTTCGAGGTACCATTCACGTCTTGCCATTTCGGCCCCTCCAAGTCTTCCTGAACAGGCAATCCTGATTCCCTGGGCGCCGAACTTGAGAGCCATGCCCACTGCCCTTTTCATGGCCCTTCGGAACGAGACCCTTCTTTCCAGTTGGGCCGCCACATTTTCAGCGACCAGCTGTGCATCCAACTCCGGCCTTCTGACCTCTGTGATATCTATCAGAACCGGACTCTTGGTCAGCTGCTCCAGGGATTTCTTCAGTGATTCTATCTCTACGCCTTTCTTTCCAATGACGATTCCGGGTCTTGCCGTATGTATCCGCACCCTGAGACGATTGGCTGCCCTCTCAATCTCAATCTTGGAAATACCTGCATGATACATGCGCTTTTTTACATGCTTACGCACCTTGTGGTCTTCATGCACATATTTGGGATATTCCTTGTTGGCAAACCACTTTGAATCCCATGATCGGGTAATCTTTAATCTTATTCCAATTGGATTAACTTTCTGACCCAAAATCGCCTCCCAGAATCAACTGTCTAAAATTCATCAAGTACAATGGTAATGTGGGAAAGCTTATGACGAATGCCATAGGCCCTTCCCATTGCCCTTGGCCGCCACCGTTTGAGCTGCGGACCCTGATCCACATAAATCTTCTTGACGTAAAGGCTGTCCAGATCAAGATTCATATTTTCAGACGCATTGGCAAGGGCTGATTCCAGAACCTTTTTTATTATCCTTGCTCCCTTCTTGGGAGAAAGGCTGACTATCTGCATTGCCTCGTCTACAGGTTTATTCCTGATAAGATCCGCCACGAGCCTCGCCTTTTGAGGCGATATTCGTCTGAACTTGGCTATTGCCTTGGCCTCCATGATAAACCTTCCTATTATTTCTTCTTAACCTTGGATTTCTTGTCAGCCGCATGGCCATAAAAAGTGCGGGTAGGCGCGAATTCTCCCAGTTTGTGGCCAACCATATTCTCGGTGACAAAAACCGGTATGAACTTCCTGCCGTTATGCACGGCAAAGGTCAATCCGACCATTTCCGGAATAATCATAGAACGCCTGGACCAGGTCTTGATGACCTTTCTGTCATTGGTATCAATGGCCTTTCTGACCTTCCTTAACAAATGTTCGTCTACAAACGGTCCTTTTTTTATCGATCTTGGCACAAGCCTGTTCTCCTTTGGTTACAGACGATTACTTCTTATGTCTACTGCGAACGATAAAGGTGTCGCTGGGTTTCTTCCGCCTGGTCCGATAGCCCTTAGTCGGCCAGCCCCATGGACTGCAGGGATGACGCCCTCCTGAAGACTTTCCTTCACCTCCGCCCATGGGGTGGTCCACAGGGTTCATGGCCACACCTCTGACCCGCGGCCTTCTGCCCAGCCAACGGCTTCTTCCCGCCTTTCCGATGGAGATATTCTCGTGTTCCAGGTTGCCCACCTGGCCGATGGTGGCCCGGCATTCCTGCAGGAACATTCGCACTTCACCGCTTGGAAGCCGAATCTGAACATACTTTCCTTCCTTTGCCATGAGCTGGGCCGCACCTCCGGCGCTTCTGACCACCTGGCCGCCTTTGCCCGGACGCATTTCAATGTTGTGAAGAACCGTACCCAGGGGAATATTCTTAAGAGGCATGCTGTTGCCGGGCTTCACGTCCGTAATGTCGTCGGAAATAACAGTATCCCCGGTCTTAAGCCCAAGGGGCGCAAGTATATATCTTTTCTCGCCATCTGCATAGTGCAAAAGAGCAATCCTGGCACTCCTGTTGGGATCATATTCAATGGCGGCAACCTTGGCAGGTATACCGATCTTATTGCGCCTGAAATCTATAACGCGATATTTGCGCTTATGTCCTCCGCCCCTGTGGCGGGTGGTTATCCTGCCGTGGGAATTCCTCCCGCCGCTTTTGTTCAGCGGCCTTAAGAGGCTCTTTTCCGGCTCTTTCCTGGTCAGTTCCTCATCATGAATAACACTCATGAAGCGCCGACCTGGAGATGTGGGTTTATATTTCTTGACAGCCATTACGCACCCTCAAACAGATCGAATTTTTCGTCTGGATATAGTCTGACTATAGCTCTTTTTACCTTCGGCCTGGTTCCTATATGCTTTCCGCTTCTCTTCTTCTTGCCCTTTCGGTTAACTGTCTGAACCGCAAGTACCTTCTTCTTGAGAAGTTTTTCAACGGCAGCCTTGATTTCTATCTTGTTTGCCCTGGGATCAACTTCAAGATATATCTGGTTGTTGACCTCGTTATGGAGCGTGGCCTTCTCCGTAATGACGGGAGATTTGATTACAGAATAAAGGTCTTTCATTACTTGAGCCTCTCTTCCACGGCCTCTACGGCAGACTCCTGAATTATAAGAAACTCGTGTTTCAAAAGATCATAAACATTGAGACCGCCCTGGGTCAGCACCTTTACACCAGGGATGTTCCGTGCTGAAAGTTCCACGGTTCTGTCCTTGTCCCTGGTAACGATGACGGCCTTGCCCACTTCAAAAAGGTCAAGAAGCCCTGCCATCTGTTTAGTCTTTATTTCTTCCAGACCAAACTCTTTAAGGACATAGAGCCTTTTTGAGGCGAGCTTGTCGCTCAAGGCCATCTTAAGGGCAAGCTTTCTCACCTTTTTAGGTATATTGTACGAGTAACTCCTGGGCTTGGGGCCGAAGACTGTACCACCTTTCCTCCATAGAGGAGACCGTATGCTTCCCACGCGTGCGCGTCCCGTGCCTTTTTGTCTCCAGGGTTTGCGCCCGCCGCCGCGGACCTCTGCCCTCGTCTTGGTGCAGGCAGTTCCTGCCCTCCTCTTTGCCATCTGCCATTTTACAACTTCGTGAAGGACCCCTACCTTGGGCTCCACACCAAAGACAGAATCAGCTACTTCCAAATCGCCGATCTTTTCCCTTTTCGAATTATAGACTGCCAGGGTAGCCATAATATTGCCCTGTCTCCTGCCTTTTATTTAAAATTGATAAGGACCATCTGATTAACAGCCCCTACTACGCCGCCCTTTACCAGGAGAAGATTCTCTCCCGGGCGTACATCTATTATCAGAGAATTTTTAACGGTTTCCCTTGCCCCGCCGAGCCGGCCCGGCATCTTCTTGCCCTTGATCACCTTGGAGGGATAGGCACTCATACCGGAGGACCCGACTGCCCGATGATGTTTGGAACCATGCCCCATGGGCCCGCGGGAAAAGCCATGGCGCTTAACTGTCCCTGCGTATCCTTTACCCTTGCTGGTCCCGATTATGTCCACAAGCTGCCCGAGATCCACGTCCTTGAGTGACAGTTCCTGCCCCACCTGGAAGTCTTCCGGGTTGTCCACTGGAACCTCCCTGATATAACGAAAACCTGAATCCAGGCCTGCTTTTTCCACATGTCCCCTCATGGGCCTATTTAGCCTTGAAAGCGGCTTCATGCCAAAACCAAGCTGAAGGGCATTGTATCCCTCCTTTTCCTTGGTCTTTTTCTGCAGTACCACACAGGGGCCCACTTCCAACACGGTAACAGGCAGAGAACTGCCGTCTTCTGAAAACACCCGTGTCATGCCCAATTTTTTACCCATAAGGGCCTTGACGCTAGCCATTTCTCATTAGTCCCCGTCTACAATTTTATTTCCACATCCACGCCAGCAGACAATTCCAGTTTCATGAGGGCATCGATAGTCTGCTGGGTGGGTTCCAATATGTCTACCAGTCTCTTGTGGGTACGGACCTCGAACTGCTCTCTGGACTTCTTGTCTATATGAGGCGATCTCAGGACCGTGTAGCGGCTGATCTTGGTGGGCAGGGGGATCGGACCAGCAATCCTTGCTCCTGTCCTCCTGGCCGTATCCACTATCTCGCTCAGAGACCTGTCAAGCTGCTTGTGATCGTAGGCCTTAAGGCGTATTCGTATTCTCTGTGTAGGGACCATCATCCCGTTAGCACCCCTCTTGAAACCTTATTCTATAATCTTGCTTACGACTCCGGCGCCTACCGTGCGGCCGCCTTCCCTGATGGCAAACCTCAGCCCGTCTTCCATGGCTATGGGCTGTATCAGGTCTGCCTTTATCTTTACGTTGTCTCCAG
>JALVJO010000058.1 GCA_027028245.1 Deltaproteobacteria bacterium | reverse complement strand
CAATTGCTGAAGGGTTGAACCGAATAATCAAGATAGCCAAAAACAGGGCCAGTGGATTTCGGACATTGGAGGCCTTTTCTGACATCATCTTTCTCATGGTAGGAGACCTCAATATTCCAGCACAGATTCCAGCCTGTTTCAGAACTATATAAAATGACGATAACCCCTGAAACAAAGGTGCATAGGAGGAAATGGACGTTTGAGAATTCCGGATATAGCCATAAAAAATACCTGAACAGGCCATGTTATATTGCAGGTCTTGAATTTGACAGAAAGACAAAGGAACTTTACGGCCAGTGGGAAAAATCTGATGGAGGAGAAGATTGGTTCTCTGATTAAGGCCTTGAGAGATGGGACTAAACAGCATCCTGGACGTTATGCGGGATTTCTGGAGCAGGCACAACGAACCAACATGAAAAAAAGGCCGGCGAGAGACAAAAAAATCCCCCGGGAATTAAACCCGGGGGATGAGAAAACAACATTGCTGACAGCCGCTTTGCAGCTCATAGATAGAAACCGGGCTGTTATCAGACCTTCTTGCTGAACCTTTTCCGACCGTAACCAGCCATGCCGATGAGACCTATGCCCATAAGGATGATGGTGGAGGGCTCGGGCACGGGGGCTGGAACAGTGTTAGTTTTAGCAGCATAACGAATAATATTGTCCCTTAATACACCTGAGTCAGGATTCCATAACGAGTGCTCGCCAAAAAAGGCTAATGTGAGTCCTCCAAACATAACATGACCAAGTCCATAGTTCATTTCAGCAAGAATCGTCCGGTTTTGAGAGTCGACCATCAAAGAACTAAGACCCGATCCTATTAGATAATTATGTGAAAGGTAATCGCCATAAATGTTATTTGGTGTGCTGAAGCCAGAGTATATTTCGTGGCTAGGATCAACTGCTGAACCAGTGAAACTAGTACCATATACTGAGGAAACGCCAAAGCCTAAATTAAAGGGTGAGATTGCTCCACCTTGCCAGATAGCAGCATTCAGAAAAAGGGAACCACCATTTGCCACGAAATTTTCTATATCATTTCTGTGGTTATTGATATAAGTTTGAAATCCTGCAGCATTACCATCCCCACCATCAAAGTAAATAAAGTCATAGCCAGCAGTAAGAATACCACTATTCGAAAAATCAAGACGGTCCCAATTCCCTGACCCAAAAACATCATTCATGGCGTTTATTCCCCCTGGCTCATTCCATGGTTCGTTTACACCAGTAACGTATGCTGGAATCGCGAAGGCAATTTGAGAGCATAATGCAAAACATGTAAAAAATAAAAGCGAAAACTTTTTCATCGACATTCTCCTTTTAGGTTTTATGAATTAGACTTAAGAATATAGACTATCTACTGAATCCATTTAATAAACGGCAAATATCATGCCGCGCACCCAACCCCTTGAAACAACGGCATATTATTCGTAGCATCGAATCGGCCGATTAAATCTGTAAAGTATTCCGACACGACCGAAGCCAGCACTTATATGACCGCAGAATCGAAATTGCACTGAAAAATCGTTATGCTCGCACGGTGCCTGGTGAAAGCTTACAAAAAAGATGGCTAAAAGAACTGAGAAAGCCGAAAAAGGTGTCGGTAAATTTTACACATGTCTTCGGTGAATATTGACGGAACACAGTGAAAGTTCAAAAAGCAGCTTCTGACCCTGCTGCCACTAAAAAATCATTTCTTGGGGATAATTTTGCTGGAATGTCAAAAGAATTGGGGACAGGCACAATATGAACTGAAAACCATGATCAGCAAAAGGCATCAAGCACTTACCTATGCGACATCCCCACTTTCATTATTCTTCACACCAGCGCACAAGCGCATTACTTCTTTAACAGAGTAATACACTTAAGAGAGGGTATGATGCAGAATGCAACGATAACAACGAAAGGACAAGTGACAATTCCTGCTGCAATACGGAAGCAATCGAATTTGAAGCCGGGTGAGAGAGTAAAATTTTCCATTGAAGATGAAAAAATAGTTCTTTGTCCAATACCTACGCGGGTTGAAGATTCTTTTGGTCTGGTTTCCAGCCCCCTTAGCGTTATCCTGGAAGACATGGACGAAATTATCAAGGCACAGGCCGGGAAATGATCAGCGTAGACACCACTGTTCTCGTCCGTGTCTTAGTGAATGATGCGGATGAAGCGGACTTTTCTGATTATTTGATTCTTGCTGATGCCAGAGAACGATCTCTGAAAGTTGTTACTTTTGATAAACGCTTCTCCGGGGCTGAGGAGGATACCATTCTCATTAAAGCATAAACCGGCAATAGCCGCACTGGGTGCGATGGGGAAATGTATTCGTAAACCGGTATTGCTCTATTTCTGTAACCATTACACTAACCACGTGTCAATCTTTTTCGCACAGGAAACCAGGATAACAGGGGGCAGAAAACTGCCAAGTTTAAACCTGTTCCATTTGGCACAGCTCCGAAACAGAGACGGATATCTCCTACCAGAAACTCCAGCTTCCAGTGGTAAGAACATATATGCCGAGCCCCAGGTTGGTGACGCTGTGGGCAACTGTTGCGCCCATCAGATTCTTGCGGCGTATTACAAGAAGGCCGTAAACTACACCTGCAAAAATGCCCTGGGCAACCCGGTAATGCTCGAGACCAAAGACAACGGCAACACCCAAAAAGGAAAACCAGGAGAAGGTGCCGAGGGGAACGGATTTGAAATCGGTATCAATCAGGTATCTCATAAGGAAGGAACGCCAGAAAAGTTCTTCCATTATAGGCACCACAGCAGCGGCTCCAAGAAGACGAAAGGCAGTATCGAGCATTTCATGGCCTTTTGAAAGACCGAAGCCTCCAGGAGTGAAGCCAGATGGGGTCCCGAGGGTGGGGAGAAAATCATCTGAAAGTATCCAGACTGCAAGCACTATCAGGCCTGCAGCAACTGATTCAGCCAAGACATTTGCGTTAAGCCTGCCTCCGAAATCATGCCTGTATGAATCCCTGAAAACATAGAGAAGAAGACCGACCGTTACAGTCTTCAAGGAATAAATGCAGTGTGCCTTTTCAGGAAGATACTGCCCGATACCTGTAAAGATTATAAAGACCGCAAAAGGAACAACATAGGGGAGCCACGGCCTGCTCCCTGAAATGTCTGATTTTTTAACAACGCAAGAGTTCAAGGTTTCTAACTTCTCAATAAGTCCTTGTAAATTCTCCAGTATCTGCTTGCAGGGTGCTACAGATACAAGGCGGAGGACGCGCAGACGTACTTCCTGTACTTCAAGCGTCTGACAACGCCGTAGATGCGGTACCCTGTGAGCAGATACAAGGTTTCAGCCCTTCAGTCCATGCTTCTTTATGAGATCGTGCAGGGTGGGCCTGCTTATTTCAAGAATTTTTGCCGCTTGGCTTATGTTGTTTCCTGTTGCGGCAAGCGCCCTTGTGATTGCGTCTATTTCCGCCCTTGTCCTGGCCTCTTTAAGGGTCCGCTGCTTTTCCTCAGGCGAAGATTCCTCTTGCCCTCCTAGATCGGTTAACTGCCCTTCAATTCCCGTAATGCCCAGGTCTTCTGCATAAATAATGCCGGAATCACTCAGGGCCACGGCCCGTTTTATGGTATTTTGAAGCTCTCTTACGTTTCCAGGCCATTCGTAAGAGGCTATGGCCGCAGCGGCACAAGGTGAAAGCCTGACCCTGCCCTTTCCAAGTGTACGCGCCTCTTCTTCCAGGAAACGCCTTGCAAGGATGAGGACGTCTTCTTCTCTTTCATTAAGAGGAGGCAGGTGAAGGGCAATAACATTCAACCTGAAATAAAGGTCTTCCCTAAAGCGCCCTTTTTTGACCTGTTCTTCAACGTTGCGGTTGGTTGCCGCAATCACCCTTACATCCACCTTCCTGCTCCTATGGGAACCTATCCTTTCAATGGTGCCCTCCTGCATGACCCTGAGGAGCTTTACCTGCATGGCAATGGGAAGTTCCCCGATCTCATCAAGAAATATCGTCCCCTTGTCAGCGTATTCAAACTTTCCAGCCCTTGTTCTATGCGCTCCTGTAAAGGCACCTTTCTCATGACCGAAAAGCTCGCTTTCAATGAGATTTTCTGGAATGGCAGCGCAATTTATCACAATAAAGGGCTTGTCTGCCCTGGTGCTCTCCTTCCAGACAGCCTTTGCGACAAGTTCCTTTCCGGTGCCGCTTTTCCCTGTTATGAGCACAGGGTAATCGGTTGGGGCAACCCTGCTGATGGTCTCAAATATCCGCTGCATGGACTGTGATATCCCTGTCATGCCGTGAAATCTGCTGGAAGCAGACCGGTAACCCCTGTTTCTACAGGCAGATTCCAGTTCGGACATATGGAAGGTACGCTGGAGAATGACCTTCAAGACATCGAGATCTATGGGCTTAGCACAAAAGTCCACTGCACCGAGACCGATTGCCTCCATGGCGGTCTTTTCGTCGTCGTTTCCAGTGATAACGATCACCTTGGTAAAGGGAGAAATGCCGGGCATCTTCTTCAAAAGGGCGATGCCCTCCTCCGGGCTGTCCGGCCTTGGGGGCAGGCCAAGATCAAGGGTGGCTACTGGAAAACGCCCCCCGGCAAGGGCCCTTTCTGCCTGCTCGGCATCATATGCAAGGGTGATATCAAAGGTCTTTGAAAGACCCCACTTCAGCTGCTTGGCAACTGCCCTTTCATCTTCAATTATCAGAAGTTTTCTTTTGGACATTTAAGACGTCTATCATAACTTATTACGGATTCCAATGGCTTTACTGTATATATTCCAATTCTGTAAGCCCTCAAGGGTGCCGCAGATGTAAGGCAGCGGGTGAGCAGTCATTCTCCCTGTACTTTAAGCGCCCGATCTCGCGAGATGCGGTATCCTGTGAGCGCTTTTGCCCTTTTCTTTGGTTCATTTCTTTTGGACGAGCAAAAGAAATGAACAAATTCTTACATTTCCATCACCCTAAGCGCAAATCCTGCTTTCCAGATATTGCCACTCAGCATTGTGAGTCCTATTAAATGATTCGCATTATTTCAAGCTGAACATTAATCCCGAAACAATGCGCTTCCCAGATTTACTGAACCTGCGTTATTATCGGCCTTTTTGCAACCCCCTATAAGCAGGTACAAGAGAATTTGTGCGGATATATTGAGA
Source organism: Deltaproteobacteria bacterium (assembly GCA_027028245.1). Lineage (GTDB taxonomy): Bacteria > Desulfobacterota > Dissulfuribacteria > Dissulfuribacterales > QOAL01 > QOAL01. The sequence goes on along the minus strand of JALVJO010000058.1, from coordinate 148 downwards.
AGTTACACTCCGTCAAGGCAAACCTGTACGCCCTCCGCCTCACACCCCTTTGTCAGCTAACTTGTGACCTAGGTTTATTCCAGAAGCAAAATCGGGGAAAATAAGTTGGACAAAACCGCCTTTGCCTTTAAAATCTCCTGATTCAAAA